>JAMOAF010000315.1 GCA_023621895.1 Planctomycetota bacterium | reverse complement strand
GCGAGACTTCAGCTATGCCGATCTTGGCGCCTTCTCTCCTGATCACCGACGACGATCTCGCATTCCGCGAGACGCTTCAGACGGTGTTCGAGCCGCAAGGCTTCCGAACCTTGACCGCTGCCGACGGAGAAGAGGCGCTGGCCATCGTCGCAAGCGAGGAAGTCCACCTGGCGCTGCTCGACATGCACATGCCGAAGCTCACCGGGCTGGAGACAATCCGGCGGCTGAAGCAACTCCGGGCGCTGCTTCCCTGCATTCTCATGTCGGCCCATCTCGACGAGGCGATCCTGGAGCAGGCGAGGGTTGTCCAGGCGTTCTCGGTGCTGGCCAAACCGATGACTTCCTCGGAAATCCGCGACATTGTCCGCCGCGCGCTCGAGCGGACGTACAATTGGCGATTTGACTGAGCCCTCCGCGGTCTCCCACCTCTGGGGAGACACCTGGCAAGGTTCAAGGGTCAATGCACCTCCCGACCGGCGCGAACGCGAACGCGTGAGAGTACCCATCAGCCGGCTACACCCTGGGCGAGCGGCCGCGCACCCAGTACATGAGGATCGTCGCCACCGCTCCGACCGCCAGGAAAACGACACCCAGTACAGCGTTGGTCAGTGGATTCATCGCTTGTCCTTACTTCTTGCGGCAAGACCCCGCATCGCTTCGGCGGCGGCCGTGCTCGCGGCCCCACCTACTTCGCGTATGTTTCGGTCAGGTAGCGCACGATCAGCGCAAGTTCGTCCTCGTTGGCCGTCAAACCCTCTTCGACCATCCGTACGACGAGCCCGCGGGCGGCATCCGCCGAGTCCGGCGGGTTGCTCTCCACCAAGGTCAGCTTGTGGCACTCGGAGCACCGCGTCTCGAAAAGCCGCTTCGCCTCGGCTGCGTCGTAGGCCGCCGGTTCCGCGCCTCCGCCGGCCAGCGTCGCGGCCGCCTGTTTCGTCTCAGCTCGGCGCTCTTCCTGTCGGCGCATCTGCTGCGCCGACTGCTGCAACTGCGGCGAAATCGCCACCAGGTACGCCGTCACCTGCCACTGCTTCTCTTCGTCCAGAGGGTCCAGCAGCGTGGTCCGGTCGGCCATGCGGCGGACGGTCTGCCGCCAAGCGCTGGGGGTCCGCGGCTGGGCAAGCACCGTGCGCAGATCGTGGCACTTGACGCACTGCCGCCGGAGCACCTCCTGCCCGGCACGCAGCGACGCCCGAGAAGCCAGCCTGGCGCTCGCCGCCTCGTCCACGCCCGCCTGAAGCAAGAGGGCCTCGACACGCTCGCAGTTCTCCTCGTCGAACAACCGGCTCGTGGCCAATGCTTCGCGAAAGGCCGGCGGAACCGCGATTCCGATCAGCACCGTGCTGGCGACCAGCAGCGACGTGCCCAGCGCCGGGACCAACGGCGCGTCGAGCCGCCGAAAGAAGCGGACGATCGCAATCTTCAGAAACAAGATCACGCCGATCGCCATCCCCAGGCTCATATGGGCGACGGTCCTCGCCGGAAACTCGATCTGGTAGCTCCACAGTCGCGGCGCCATTTGCCACGCGAGCACAACATAGATCGCCAGGAAGATGTAGCCCGCAATGCGGTGCGCTCTGCTGACCTTGCCAGAAGCCGCCGGGAGCGGTCTCTCTCTCCCCTCGCCGACAGGCATGAACGACGCCTTGGGCGCGCCACAGGCCGGGCATGCCCAGTCGTCCGGCAGATCGCGCCACTTCCTCCCCTCCTTCCGCTCGTCGTAGACATAGCCGCATACGCCGCAGACATACGAAGGCGCCGCGTCTTGCCCAGCGCCTGGTTCCGTGCCGGGCGCAGCCGATGGTTTTCGAGAAGCAGGGGCGGACCTCGACCCGCCCGCTGCCGCGCCGTCCAAATACTCGATCACCGCCTCGGCCGTCGCAGCGCCTCGCAGCAGGCTCGAACCGTCTCGCTTGTCCTCCACGGCTCTTTTCGCCGCCGGCATGAGCCTCATGTCGCCCAGCAAGATCGCGCCCACCAGGAGATTCTCGTGGAACACGAAGCGCGCGTATCCGCCCTCCGCCTCCTGCTCGAGCACCCGGAAACTGGCGTCCTCGGGCATGATCTGCCCGATGCTGAACATGTCGAGTCCCAGCACCTTGAGCGTATTCGAGCGAGGCAGCCCTCCAAACTCGGCGCTGCCGCCGGCAAGGTTCTTTCCGGCAATCGTTCCCTGGGCGTGGGACGCGGTCCACAGGCCGTAGACCACCCCCTTGTGCTCGGCCACGTCGCCCGCGGCCAGAACATCGGGGTGGGAAGTGGCCAGCCGGCTATCGACCACCACGCCGCGCTCGACCTCCAGCCCCGCCGCTTGCGCCAGCGTGCTGTTCGCCCGCACGCCCGTGGCAATCACCACCAGGTCCGCCGGGATCGTGCTCCCGTCCTCCAGGAGAACGCCGCTGACCCCGGCCTCCCCCAAGATCTCCCGCGTCTTGGCCTTGTTCCGCAGCGTGATCCCCATGCGGCGGGCATGGTCGCCGAGAATCTCGCCAGCCCGCTCGTTCAACTGCCGCGGCAGCAGCCACCCGTGGCTCTCCAACAAGGTCACCTTGGCCCCGCGCCGCGCCAGCGCGCCGGCGGTCTCCAATCCCAAAATTCCCCCGCCGATGCAGACGCACCGCGCCCCGGAATCGCATGCTTTCAGCAGGTAGTCCGCATCCGCGACTGTCCGCAACGTGGTGACACGCTCGCGATCCGAGCCGGGGATCGGCGGAATGAACGGATGGGCGCCGGCGGCCAAGAGGAGCTTGTCAAACGGAATTCTCTTGCCGCTGCCCAGTTCGACCGCATGGCCTTCCAGATCGAGGCTGCGGACCTCTTCGCCGAGCAACAGCCGTATGTTCCGCTCCTGGTACCAGTCTGCCGAATGGATGGGAAGGTCTTTCCGCTGGACCTCGCCGGCGAGGTAACGTGTCAGGTTGAGGCGATAGTAGGGAAGCTCCGTTTCGGCGGAGATTAGGGTTATCTCCGTTGCGGGCGAGGCCGCCAGGAGCGATTCCACGGCGGCAATCCCGGCAATCCCGGCGCCGATCACAACGACCCTCGCCGCCCCTCCGGCGGGCGCTCCCGAATCGCCGGAAGACGGCAAGTCTTCCTCCACCGGTTCAAAATCCTCTCTGCCGGCGCCGCAGACGGGGCAGTTCGCCGGAGGCTCGGTTCCGCGGTGGACAAATCCGCAGACCAGGCAGCGCCACGCTCGCTCACGATCAGACATCGAACACACCTATCCCACTTCCTCAGCTTCCGCCAGCGGACACGGCATTGAGTATCCCGCCGCCTTCCATGGCGTGCAAGAGGCGCGGCATTCGTTCACGCGCGGCGAGGTGCGCCGGGGGTGGCGAGGCGTCCTTCAACGGCGCACTCGGCCGTGGACCGTCTTCCAGAGGCAATCGGCGATCAGGCTCGTCCAGCCGGTCTGGTGCGCGGCGCCGAGCCCGGCCCCCGTCTCGCCATGGAAATACTCGTGAAACAGCAGAAGCCCCTCCGTGTCGGGGGCGGCGCCGCGCACCTCGCCCTGAAACGGTCGCCGGTTCTGCCCGTCGAGCAGAAACAACTTCACCAGCCGCGAACACAGCTCCTCCGCCACCTCGGCCAGGTTCATCATCCGGCCCGAGCCGGTCGGGCATTCGACCTTCAGGCTGTTGCCGTAAAAGTAGTGATACCGCTCCAATGCCTCGATGAGCAGGTAATTCACCGGCAGCCAGATCGGGCCGCGCCAGTTGGAGTTGCCGCCGAACATGTTCGTGTTCGATTCGCCGGGCACGTATTCCACCCGGAAATCCTGGCCGCCGCAGTGGAACACGTAGGGATGGTCGAGATGGTGCTTCGAGAGGGAGCGGATGCCGTACGGGGAGAGGAACTCCCCCTCGTCAAGCACGTAGCGGAGCACTCGCTCCAATCGCCGGCGGGAAGGAATCGCCAGCAGGTGCCGGCTCCGCGGGGTGTCCTCGTCGATCGTGTCCATGTACGAAATTTGCCTGGCCAGGTCGCGCCGGTAGGTGAGGAACCAGTCCAGACGCTTCTGGAATCCATCGAGCCCGCCGATTAGCTCATCGGTCAGAACCTGTGCCGTGAACAGCGGGATCAGCCCGACCATCGAACGCACGCGCAAGGGGATGCGGCGGCCGTCGACGTGCATCTGGTCGTAGTAGAAGCCGTCCTCCTCGTCCCAGAGCCCCGTGCCGCCGATCGTGTTCATGGCGTCGGCGATGTAGACGAAGTGTTCGAAGAACTTCGAGGCAATGTCTTCCGCCGCCGGATCGAACCGCGCCAGCTCCAGGGCCATGGCGAGCATCGTGGCGCAGTAGAACGCCATCCAGGCGGTGCCGTCCGCCTGCTCCAGGTGGCCCCCGTTGGGAAGCGGCCGCGAGCGGTCGAACACGCCGATATTGTCCAGCCCCAGGAACCCGCCCGAGAAAAGATGCTTGCCACGAGCATCCTTGCGATTGACCCACCAGGTGAAATTGATCAGCAGCTTCTGGAACGTGCTGGAAAGAAAACGCCAGTCGCGATCGCCCCGCGGCGCGGTCATCTTGTAGACCCGCCAGCAGGCCCAGGCATGGACCGGAGGATTCACGTCCCCCAGGTCGAACTCGTACGCCGGAATCTGCCCGTTGGGGTGCATGTACCACTCGCGCAGCAGTAGCGTGAGCTGCTGCTTGGCCAGCGCCGGGTCCAGCCGGCCCAGCGGGATCATGTGAAACGCCAGGTCCCACGCCGCAAACCAGGGATACTCCCACTTGTCGGGCACGGACAAAACGTCGCGGTTGAACAGGTGATGCCAGTCCGCGTTCCGGCCCGTCTTGCGCGACTCGGGCGGCGGAGGGAAGTTCGGGTCGCCGTTCAGCCAGTCCTCCACGACGTAGTGGTAGAACTGCTTTGTCCACAGCAGCCCCGCATAAGCCTGCCGTGCGATCAAGCGCTCTTCCGAGCCGAGTTCCGCGGGGATGATCTGGGCGTAAAACTCGTCGCTCTCCGCTTTCCTTTCAGCCACAACGCGGCCGAAGCCGGCCCCGAACATCTCCCCCGGCGATTCCGCTTCGGCAACGAGCCGCAGGCGGACCGTGACCTCGCCCTTCGCGGGAATGTCCAGGCGGTAGTGGGTGGCGGCCTTCGTGCCGAAGGCTCTGGGATTGACCGCCGCCGTCTCACCGTCGACGACGTAGCGATGAAAAGCGTCTTTAACGTACGGCCACTGGTTGGGCGCGCCGTAGAGCCGCTCCGTGTTGGTCAGGTTGTCGGTGAAAAGCCAGTCGTATCCACTGCCGTCCGACGCCGGGTCGGCCGCAAAACGGAAGCGGCCCAGCGTAACGTGCTCGGCCAGCAGCGTGTTGTCTTCAGCCAACCGGACGAGCGGCTTCATCCAGCATCCTTCGTGGGCGCAGCCCCAAATCCACGTGTTGCGGAACCAAAGCGTGGGCAGCAGGTGCAAGACTGCCCTTTCCGGCCCCCGGTTGACGGCAGTGATCGAGATCAGCAGGTCGTCGGGCGCGGCCTTGGCATACTCGGCCAGCACGTCGAAATAGCGGTGGCCGGCAAAGGCGCCGGTGTCGGTCAACTCGTATTCCGGTTCCTGCCTGCCGCGCCGCCGGTTCTCTTCAACAATCGCCTCGTATGGGAAGCGATTTTGCGGGTATTGGTACAATGCCCGCATGTAGGAGTGCGTCGGCGTGGAATCGAGATAGTAGTAGCACTCCTTGACGTCCTCGCCGTGATTCCCCTCCGGGCCCGTCAGGCCAAAGAGGCGTTCCTTGAGAAACGGGTCGCGCGTGTTCCACAGCGCGAGGGCGAAGCACAGACGGCACTCGCGGTCGGTGATCCCCAGCAGCCCGTCCTCACCCCAGCGGTACGCCCGGCTTCGCGCGTCGTCGTGGGAAAAATGGGTCCAACAGTCGCCGTGCGGCGAGTAGTCCTCCCGGACCGTGGCCCACTGGCGCTCAGACAGGTACGGCCCCCATCGCTTCCAATTGGCCTGGCGGAGGGAATCCTCTTGAAGGCGCCGGCATTCGGCGCCCTGAACAGCTCTGCCCGCCATGCCTCGGCTCCGATCATCGATCCGCGGTCCAAACTGGCAACACCGGCTGAACGCGGCCGCGGGCCGCGCGCCCATTATACTATACCACGCATCCGAAACGTGCCCACCTACGGCGACGCCTTCCGCGCGGCCGGAGCGAACAACTGGAACTCGAAGATCGTCGGGCCGCCCTGGCCCTCGGTGATGTTGAGGCGGACGAACCGGGCGGTGACCGGCTCGAATTTCACTTCGAGCTGCTTGCCGATGGTCTTGCCGGTATAAAACGCCTTCCACTCGTCGCCGTCTTTGCACTCAAGCTCAAAGGCTTTCACTCGCACACCCCAATCCACGCACTCGTCGATCAGGGCCCGGTCGAACGTCTCCGGTTTGCCGAGGTCCACCTCCAGCCAGCACGGGCCGGTGCCGGCGTCGGTGGCCCAGCGCGTCCCGCCGTCCCCATCGACCGCCATCGCGGCGGCGTAATGGCTGCTCTGCTGGTACACGTTCGAAGCGGTGACTTTCGCCCCCTCGGCCAGCGATTGGCCGACGCTGGCAACCGCGATCGGCGCGATGTCCATCGCGGGCCGATCGAGCTCGAGCGCCACGACCGTGTCGATCTCCCGCCGATCGCTCCGAGGCACGCTGATCTCGATTCCGGCGTCCGTCTGCTTGATCCGCGCCGCTCCGCCCGTCAGCACGCTGCCGCGGACGATCCTCGCCGGCAGCGCGGGAAGCGCCAGCACCTCTTCGGGCCAGGCGAGAATGTGCAGGTAGATCGTGTTGTCCTTGCGCGTCGAGACCAGGTGCCTGACCGGCTTGAACGGCCCGCCCCGCGTGCCGTAGATGCTTCTGCCGTACTGGGCCAGCCACGTGCCCATCTCCTTGAGCCGCTCGACCTGGCGCGGCTCGATCTCGCCGGTCGGCATCGGGCCGACGTTGAACAACAGGTTGCCGTCGCCGCCGGCGGTGCGAATCAGCGTCTGGAGGCACTCCGGCAGGGTTTTCATCTTGTCGTCGGGTTTCCAGGCCCACTGGCGGCAGATCGTCATGCAGGTTTCCCAGGGGCGCTCGATGTCGAAGCCGCCGACGCGCTGTTCCGGCGTCCCGTAGTCGCCGCAGCCGCCGCCGGCGCGGTTGTTCACCAGGATGTCGGGCTGGAGCCCGCGGCAGAGGCGGACGTTTTCCGAGCCTTCCGCGCGGTCGAACTCCTGCGGCACGTCGAACCACATCGTCAAGAGCGGGCCATACTTCGTGATCAGCTCGGTTACCTGGGCCCGCAGGTAACGGCGGTAGGCGGCGATGTCCGATGTCTCGCGCTTCACCTTGCCGCCGGGACTGGTCAGGGGGAAGTCGGGATGATGCCAGTCGCAAACCGAGTGGTAAGTGCCGAAGGCGATGCCGCCGCGCCGGCAGGCCTCGGCGAGCTCCTTCGTCACGTCGCGCCCGAAGGGCGAGTGCATGATGTTGAAGTCGGTCTGCCGCGTGTCCCAGAGACAGAAGCCGTCGTGGTGCTTCGTCGTCAGCACCATGTACTTCATCCCGGCGGCCTTGGCTACGGCGACCCACTGATCGGCGTTGAACCGGGTCGGGTTGAACTTCTTGTAGAGGTTGTCGTACTCCTCGATTGGCGTCTGCGCTCCGCGCGACCAGCCGATCTCCTCGCCGGTCAGGCTCACCGGTCCCCAGTGAATGAACATTCCGAAACGCATCTCCTGCCAGCGTTTGAGCGCCGCCGGGTCGGGCCTGAGCCACGGCTCCGATTCCGCCCCGGTTGAGGGCGGACTCTGCGGCCCCCGCGCGGCCGGTTTCTCGGCGGCCCGGAGTGCCGGGACGAGTAGCAGCACCATACAGACGGCCGGCAAATGCCGGGCTAGGCAAGCGGTCACGGCTGTTCCTCCTCGTTTCACAAGACATTGAAAAGCCAACGAGTCCGTCTTGCCGGTGCGTACAAAACGCCCGCAAGGCCGGCGCCGGCGCCCCTCGGCACGCCCCCCCCGACTCGATATTGTCGCCGCCGAATCCTGGCCCCACAAGACCGCCGCAACCGCGGGGGGAGAATCGTCCGAGCCGGAGCGCCGCAACCTGCCGGGGACGCCTCTTGCCCCGCAACCATCCGGCCTCGACCGCGATTGCCAAGCGGCGATTGCTCCGGCCCACCCTCCCGTGATACGCTATGCCCTGGAGCAGGCATCCTCGCTTGCCCCCGATCTGAAAATCAGGTTCGACCCGTGACGCCTTTGCTTTCAAGTTGAGCCAGGGGAGCATGCCATGACCAGACATGACGGCCGGATGGACCGGCGCGGTTTCCTTCTATCTGCAACCTCCGCGGGGGTGGTGCTGGCCAGTTCCGGCTTCGCCGCCGATCCCGCATCGCCCCTTCTGGCGGGCGAGGGCACGGCCGATATCACGCCCCCGCTTGGCATTGAAATGGGCGGCTTCCACCGGGCGCCGGGCAACGAGCGGCGGATCAAGGCCATCCGCCAGCCCCCGGCCGCGCGAGCCTTGGCGCTGGAAATGAATGGCGCCCAGGTCGCCGTCTGCTCGCTCGACGTGCCCACCGTCGGCCAGGACATGGCGGCCAGAATCCAGGCCGAGGTGGCTCGCACGACCGGCATCCCGGCCGAAAACGTGCGGATTTGCACGACGCATACGCACTCGATGCCCGCTTTCAATTACCTCCGCCAGTGGGGCGCGCTCCCGAAAGACTTCATGGCCGTCGTTGAGCGGAAGACCGTCGAGGCCGTCGCGAAGGCAAAGGCCGACCTCGCCCCCTCCGAAGTCCTTCTCGGCAAGGCGCGCGTTCCGGGCGGCAATCACAACCGGACCACAAAGAATTTCAAGACCGACGAACAGTTCGAAGAGGGCTCGACCGACGCCGAGCGCTGGCTCGATACAATGCTCCACGCCCTCCTCTTCCGCCGACCGGGAAAGCGGACCTTGTGCTGGTACCACTTCTCCGCCCATGCCGTCTGCTTCGCCGACGAGAGCGCCGGCCCCGATTGGCCCGGCATGGTCGCCGAGCTGGTCAGCAAGAACGAAAAGCTCCAGCCCTCGTTCCTGCAAGGACACTGCGGCGACGTGAACCCTGGCGACGGGCGCGACTGGCGCGGCGAGGCGAACCAGACGACCGCGGCGATTTACCCCGCGCTCAAGAAGGCGATTGCCGAGGCCGCGCCGGTCAAGGTCGATTGCCTCAAAACGGTCCGCAGAGAGTTCCGCGTGCCGCTCGACATGGCCCTGTTCAAGAGCTGGCGCGATCGATACCAGGCGGACCCCAAGAAGTGCGTCGGCGGCGAGTGGGTCGACGCCGGGTTCGCCGAGGACTGGTACCGCGGCAACGCCGCGCGCAGCCTCGGCGACACCCATCTGCCCGTCACCGTGAGCGCAATCCGCTTGGGGCCCATCGGAATCTTCTTTCATCCCGCCGAGCTGTACAGCTATTACGGCCTGGCGATCCGCCGCGGTAGCCCGCTCCCCGACACGCTCGTGGTCGGCTACACCGACGGGATCATTGGCTATCTCTGCGATCCAACCGCCTACAAGGCCGGCGAATACGCGGCGACCACGGTGCCCAAAATCCTCGACTACCCGCCATTCACCCCCACCGCCGCGCGCGAAATGACCGCGGCGGCCATCGAGCTGTTGAAACGCACCATGTCCTGACCTTGGACCGGCTTACGGGCGGACGGCGATCATATCCATCGTAAACGCGCGGTCGGCTTCCGCCATGCCGTGCACCTCGGCGAGCGAGGCCGCCGGCGCCCGCTTGGGATCGTAATAATCCAGGCGCACCTTGCCGAGCATCTTGCTCGTCTCTTCGTCATTCACGTAGTAGGTGGCCTTGGCCAGGTGCTCTAGGTCGCTGCCGGTCTCGGGGAGAATCTGCTTGAGTTGCTCGAACACGTCGCGAATCTGCGCCTCGGCGTCACCGGCCGCCCGGGCGTAAAGACCCGAAATATACGCCAGCCGATCGCTGCCGACCACGACGATCCGGCTGAAGACCGGCGAGGGCTTGACGCTCGCCGGATTCTGGTAGCGCACGACATCTTCCGGCGCGGGGCCGGAAAGGGGCAGATGCACGACCATCTCGATCTCGACCGGCGCGGGGCAGAGCCACTCGACGAAGACCACCGGCGGGGCGAGTTGGCCGGGGAAGATCTTTTTCACCTCGGCGAGAATCCCGTCGGCCATGCCGGCCGAATCGACGAACGCCTTGAGCTGCACGACCTGCGCCGGCTGGAGCTTCAAATCCGCGACCATCTCCAGCAGCGCGGCAAGCGCCTTGGCGGGCGCCTCGGCTGGCGGGCTCTTGTCGGGCCAGCCCGAAAGGTAAACCACCCCGCCGCGCGGCATGACCGCGGCGTCGGCGCAGCCGTTGTCGCCGGCCACCGCCTCGCAGCGCCGCAAGGCCACGCGGTCGCCCTGCTCGGCACTGGTGGCCACCGCATCGGCCGCCACCAGCGCCCCGGCCACCGAGAGCGGCGTGACGACCGTGCTGATCGCCGGGCGGACCGCCGCCTCGAGCCGCTGACTCATCTGCGCGCGGAACAGGTCAGCCGTCCGAGGCGAATCGGCGTAGACGTTCACCTTCACCAGCTTGCTGAAATCCGATCCGGCGGACTTGAGGACCGCCTCAAGGTTCGTCAATACTTGCTCGACTTGCTTCTCGGCCGAACCTCCGCCCGCCAGTTGCCCTTCCACGTCGAGCGGCAAGAGCTGCCGCGTGTGGACGAGCGGAAAACCTTGGACCATCACCACTCGGGCCGTGCCGGCCGGCGCGTCGAGGGCAAGGTATTGAATCGCCGGTTCGGACGCGGGCCGCGCGGCCGCTTCGGCATCAGTCGCCCGCGTTGACGATTGAGGCTCGCCAGGGGCGCTCACACCGGCGTTCTTAGCCGCGGGGCAACCGGTCAGAATCGTGCAGCAGACGGCCAGAACGGCCGCAAGAGACCGCCATGCCATGGTTGTCTCCTCCATGTCTCGGGGGGCATGAAATGTAGGGTGGTCCAGAGCGACCCATCCCTTGGCGGAACGCATCGCCGCCACGCGCACCACCGGAGGAAACGCCGGCATGACCGCGGGCGCGAGCGCCGGCCCACCACGCGCCGCCGCTGGACGTTTACCCGCGCGCGGTGGGGCGGCGCTCGTCCGATAGTGGCTTTCGACCCGTCCGGTTCCTGGCGGCGTTGGTGGCGATTCAAACCGGCTTGTGGCTGGTCCGCTTTGCACCACCCTACAGCTCTGCACCACCCTACGGGTTAGGGGGCGGCGACGGCGATCATGTCGACGGTCATGGTGCGCCCCTCCATTCCGACGCCATGGACCATCAGCTTGGAAGCCGCCGGGGGGCGGTCCGGGTCGTACACCAGCGGTCGCGTCCGGTCGACCCACCGGGCCGCGTCATCGTCGCTCACGTAGTAGGTGGCCTTGGCCAGGTGCCGCATGTCGCTGCCGGTCTTGGCGACGATCGCCTGCAATTGCTCGAAGACGTCTTTGGCCTGGGGCTCGCCCCGGCTGGGCGTTCGCGCATACAGGCCCGACAAGTAGATCTGCCGCTCGGTCCGCACCAGGGCCACTCGGCTGAAGGTGTTCGACGGCCGGACTTCCGGCGGGGTGAAAAACTCCACCGTTTCGTTCGCCTTGCCCGAGAGCGGCAATTGCGCGATCAGTTCGATCTCGATCGGCACCGCGGCCAGCCATTCCACGAAGACCACCGGCGGGGTGGTCTGGTTGGGGAAGAACTTCTGGATTTCGCGGAGCACGTCTTGCGACGATGTCACCGGGCGCAGAAAGACCTTCAACTGCACGACGTGCTCGGGCGAGAGCTTCAAATGCCCGAGCGTCTTCAACAGGTTCGACATCGAGCGCGTGGCGGCCGACTCGGTCAATCCGCCTTCATCCGCCTGACCGGACAGATAGGCCACGCCGCCCGGCGGCAAGACGGCCGCGTCGGCGCATTTCTCGTTGCCGGCCACGGCTTCGCAGCGCTTTAGCGCCACGGACGTGCCGCCATCGGCGCCGGCGGCGACCGCGTCGAGGGCGACCATCGCCTGCCGATGCGGCAAGGGCGTCAGGATCGAGGTAATCACCGCGCGCACCGAGAGCCCGAGCCGCTTGGCCAGCAGCTCGCCCACGCGCGTTACGGTCGCCGGCGCCAGCGCATAGACGTTGAGGCGGACGAGCCTGTCGAGGCTTGACCCGCAATCCTTGAGCACGGCCTCCAGATTCGTCAGCACCTGCTCGATCTGCTCGTCGACCGAGCCCTCGCCGACCAGCTTCCCGTCGCGATCCAGCGGCAGCAACTGCCGCGTGTGGACGAGTGGAAGGCCCTGGACGATCACGACCCGCGACGTGCCTGCCGGAGCGTCCAGGAGGACATACTCGAGCGACGGTCCGGCCTCATCGCCGGGCGCCTGGTTCGTGGATTTCTCGGCGGCCGGGCAGTTGGTCAACCCGACCACATAGGCCGCCAACAAGGCGGCGGTAAGCGATCGCCATGTCATGGGTGTGCTTTCTAAACTTCGGTCGGTAGTTCGTACGGTTTACGTTTTTTCGCGTCGAGATACCCGTTGGCCTCATCGTCGCCGGGAAACACCTCCTTCTCCGGGTCCCATTTCAGGCGGCGGCCCAACCAGCGGGCGATGTTGCCCAGGTGGCAGAGGGTGGCCACGCTGTGCCCGGCCTCGACCGGCATGATCGGGTCTTTCCGCGAGGCCACGCAGCCGAAGAAGTTCTCCATGTGGTTGTTGCTCTCGTAGACGCGGGCGGCGCCGGCGGGGAGCGGGTCTTCGTCCAGGCCCGCCGGATCGCACTCGTACCCCTCGCGGAAGATCGTGATCCGACCCTTCTCGCCGATGAATGTGGCCCCGCCCCCGAGCTTCGGATCGACGGAACTGAGCGAAAGCACCACGCCGTTGGGATACTTGTAGTGGATGATCGTCTTCGAACAGGCCGCGTCGCCGCGATCGCGCGTGTCCGGCGTGTCGTAGACCACCTTCTCCATCTTCTCGGCCGGGTCGACCCAGATCTCGACCGGGCCGCTCAGGTCCATGTCCAGGGCCCAGTGCACCATGCTCAGTCCGTGGCAGCCCCAGTTGGGCAGCTCGCCGCCCGAATACGGCCAGAACGACATCCAGCCCGGACCAATCGCGCATTTCTCCGCCGGCCGCGTGTAGTACGGCTGCTCGCGCTCGTAGGGGATTCGCGACAGGTAAAGGTCCGTGTGGTAGGGGACCACCTCGTTCGGACCGCACCAGGCGTCCCAGTTGAGCCCCGGAGGAATCGGCTGGGCGTCAAAATTGCACTCGTACGCGCTGGGGTAGTTGTAGCCGATGATCGACTGGATCTTGCCGATCCGGCCGTTGCGGATCAGCTCCACGGCCTTCCGCGTGGCGGGGTGCGACCGCTGCTGCTCGCCGGTCTGAAAGACCCTTTTGTACTTGCGGACCGCCTGGATCATCGCGCGCCCCTCGCGGATCGTGTGGCTCAAGGGTTGCTCGCCGTAGATGTCCTTGCCGGCCTGGCAGGCATGGATGCACGGCAGATAATGCCAGTGCTCGGGCGTGGCATAGATCACCACGTCGACGTCCTTGCGGTCCAGCAATTCGCGATAGTCCTTGTGGGCCTTGGCCCGGTAGTTCCGCGCCCACTCGGCGGCGCGCATCGGGTTGAAATCCGCCACGGCCACGATCCGCGCATGGGGCGGCGGCGCCCCCTGACCGCCCTTGCCAATCACCAACTGCCCGTTGCGGCGGCCGCAGCCGATGATGCCGACGCCGATCTGCTCATTGGGTCCCGGCTCGGGGCCCGACTCGGATCCCGGTTCGGGTCCCGGTCCGCCGGAAGGCCGGGCCACGCGCGGGGGCGCGACCTTCTGGCACGAGAAATATGCCGGGAGGGAAATTCCTCCCAGGGTGGCGCCGAGCATCCGGCGCCGCGAAATTCTTCTGCTGGTTGTCATGGATTGTGCTTCCCTTGACGCCCTGTTCACACTGCGTAATGGCGCGCCACCTTGCGGATGGCCGCCGCGATTTCAAGCACGTACTCTTCCGTCCAGAACTCATTGACCGGCACGCGCATTCCCGTGGCGAGGATCGCCTCGGCCTCGGGGCACTTGTGCTTGGAGAAATCCATCGTGGTCAATCCCATCTCCTTGACCGGCCAGCGGCCGGCAAAGAAGGCGTGCTTCTGGAAAACCGGCTCGCCATACAGCGGCACGCCGATATAACCCCCGCGAATCGGTGCTCCCTCGGCCGTGAGCGCCTTGACGAACTCGGAACGGCCGCAACGGAACGCCTCCGGCCGCATGCGGAACATGTAGAACCAATAGACGGCCCGGTCCTCGGGATGCACCTGGTGCGGGATGATCCCGGGAAGGTCGGCGATCTTCTCGGTCAACAGGTTGCCCAGCCGCGCGCGCTTGGCGGCGATTTCTTCGAGCCGGGTGAGTTGGGCGGCTACCACCGCCGCCTGGGGTTCGCTCATGCGATAGTTGGTGGCGAAGGCGTCGAATCCGCCCCACTTGCGGCGGTCGCCCCCCTTGTCCCCATACTTTTGCAGCAGCGGCCCGAAACGCTCGTCGCTCGAGGCGACCACGCCGCCGTCGCCGCAGGTGATGTGCTTCGAGTTCTGTAGCGAGAAGCACGCCAGGTGGCCGACCGTGCCGATCGGTTTGCCCCGATACCGGGCCCCCCAGGCTTGAGCGCAGTCCTCGATCAGCACCAGGTTGTGGCGGTCGGCCAGGGCCTTCAGTGCGTTCAAATCGCAGGGGTTGCCGGTCAGGTGGACGGCAATGATCGCCTTGGTCTTGGGCGTGATCCGCCGCTCGACGTCGGCCACGTCGAGATTGTAGGTGCCCGCCCCCAGGTCCGCGAAGACCGGCACCGCCTGCTGGTAGAGGACGCCGATCACCGTGCCGATGTCGGTTACCGGCGAAGTGATCACCTCATCGCCCAGCCCGATCCCCGCCGCCGCCACGGCAATGTGAATCGCCGCGGTGCCCGACGAACAGGTCTGCACGTGCTGGAGCGGGCAGAACTCCTGGAACCGCTCGGTGAGCAGCTTGGTCTGCGGGCCGCCCCAGTAGAAGAGCGAACCTTGCTGGAGCATCGCCTCGAGCTGCTTCATCTCCACGTCGCCCCAGCGCGGGCCCGAACCGGCCGACGCCTTGACCGCCTTCTCGCCGCCGTTGACGGCCAGGGCCGAGGCGGGGTCGGAAGCGGCCTTCTCGCCCCCGCTGGCCGCCGCGCTGGCCAGCACCAGGCCCGACGCGCCAGCGACAAACTCGCGCCGCGATAGGGAATTCTTTTCACTCATTTTCAGAACCTCCCGATTCTTCAGTCCGTGACCCCCTGCCTCGGGTCAGAAACCCATTCTACGATCGTTGTTGATTCGTCGCTATCAGGCCGACGCCAGGGCGGCGGCGTGGGCGTGAATCTTGCGAATCGCCGCGGCGATTTCGTCCATGTCGCTGCGCGGCCCGAGGAACATGTTCTGCATGAACCAGACGGCCTCTTCGCAGAGCTTGTCGTTTTCCGGGCAGGCGTTGCGTTCCGCCCAGTCCTTGATGGCCGCCTCGCCGTAAACCCTCTTGTAGCCGCGCGAGTTGAGCGCGTCGCGGATGAAGCCCGCCTTGTTCAGCGGCCCGTAACCGTCCGAGCACGGGACGCCCTCCGCCCGCAGCGCCTTGATGAACTTGTTGCGCGGCAGGTTGGCGAACTTCTCGGGCTCGTAGCGGAACATGTAGAGATGGTAGGCGCTCCGCGTGCAGCCTTCGTACAGCCGGGCGGGCACGATTCCGGGAATCTCGCGGAGCATGCTCGACAGGTAAGCCGCGTTTTCCGCGCGGGTCTTGGCCCGCTGCTCCACGTGAGGCAACTGGCCGAGCAGCAGGGCGGCCTGCAATTCGGTGATCCGCGCGTTGGTGTTCCGCCCGCCGTCGTAGGCGACCCCGGCGCTCGATCTGCCGTACGGGCGGCAGCAGTTATGGAAGGCGAAGCACTTGTTGGCCATCGCCTCGTCGTTGGTCAGAATCGCCCCGCCTTCACCCGAGCAAAGGTTCTTGCTGACCTGGAAACTGTAGCAGCCGCTTGTGCCCCAGGTGCCCAGCCCGCGCTTGCGCCACTGGCCGAGGTGCGCCTGGCAGGCGTCTTCGATCACCGGCACCCCGGGCCCTTTGGCAATTGCCAGGATGCTGTCCAAATCCGCGGCCGAACCCCCGATATGCACGGGGACGATCGCCGCCGTGCGTTCGTTGATCGCCGCGCCGAGCTTGCCCGGGTCCATCATGAACGTCTCGCGGTCCGAGTCGACGAAGACCGGCATCGCATAGTGCACAAGGACCACGCTGACCGTGGCCATGAACGTATAGGGCGGCACGATCACCTCGTCGCCGGGCCCGACCCCCAGGGCCCCCAACGAAGTCAGCAGCGCGCTGGTTCCGCTGGCGGTTGCCACGCAGTACTTGGCCTGGTTGATCTTGGCGAAGGCCTCCTCGAACTCGTCCACCGACCGGCTGCGATACCAGCGGCCTGACTCGACTACTTCCCCGACCAGTTTCTCGGTTTCGGTCGTGATCATTGGCCAGGAGGCATAACCCTTGCCCCGGACCGGCTTTCCGCCCAACGCGGCCGGCTTGTCCGCTGCCTGGCCGACGCGCGCAAGCGCCAGCCCCACGCCGGCGGAAGTCGTGGCGGCAATAAACCCACGACGACTGACATGATCGCCCATCATTGCGTCCCCCACGTTAAATCATCGCATCGAACTGGCAAACTCCCAGCCGGGAATCAAACGCGACGCTGCCCGGCCGCGCCCCACAGACTAGACGTATTTACTCCCCACGCCAATCCCTTCCCCTTAAAGGAGGGGTCCGGGGGTGGTCGGCTGCGTTTGTTCACGCTCACTGACAGTGCCAGATCGAATGCGGCTGCAAAGCCTTCGCCGGATCGGGCACTTCAAGCCACCGAGCGATTCGAGCAGACGGCTGCGTGTTCAAGCTCCGGCGTTCCTTACGCTCGACTTGGCAACATCCACAAGGGCACGCAGTGCCAGATTCACGGACTCCGAATCGGGGAAGAACTTCGCGACATCAGGGGCCAAGACGACGACGTTTGAACCCTCGGCGTAGCGTTTGGCATATTTCCCCCGAACTCCCTTGCTGAAATCATATTCGTCGAGCATCTCCGGTGCAGGTCTTTTCTTACCGGCCTTCTTCATAATCCTTCCCAATCAAAAGCCAGGCTCATCACCGCACCCTCGTCATTAGTTCATACGATCCACGTAGT
>JAMOAF010000036.1 GCA_023621895.1 Planctomycetota bacterium | reverse complement strand
GCCGCCGACGAGGCCCACGCCCGGTTTGCCGAAGGCGACTCCGACTTCTTCGCTTATCTGAAAATCTGGGACTTCTATCACGAATTGAAGGAAAAGCTCTCCCGCGGCCAGTTGCAGAAGGCCTGCCGGCAGAATTTCCTTTCCTCCAACCGGATGCGGGAATGGCTCGACATCCATCGCCAACTGCTGCAACTGGCCGAAGAAAGCGGGCTGAAGCGAGGCAAACGCCGCGACGACTACGACCCGGTTCACCGCGCGATCCTCACCGGGCTGCTCGCCAACCTGGCCACCAAGAGCGGGGTTTACGACTACGCGGTCGCCGGCGGCGGCAAGGCCCACCTCTGGCCCGGCTCGGTCCTGTTCGAAAAGCGGCCCGGCTGGATCATGGCCGCCGAGAGCATCGAAACCACCAAGCGCTACCTGCGCACCTGCGCGCGGATCGACCCCCGCTGGATCGAGCCGCTGGCCGGGCACCTCGTCCACCGCACCTACAGCGAGCCCCACTGGCAGCGGGAATCAGGCTCGGTGGCCGCCTTCGAAAAGGTCACGCTCTTCGGCCTCGCTGTCGTCCCCCGGCGGCGCGCGGCCTACGGGCCGGTCAACCCGGCTCATGCCCGGCAGCTCTTCATCCAGCACGGGCTGGTCGAAGGCGACATGGAGTGCTCGCTGCCGTTCTTCAAGCACAACCGCGAGCTGCTCCAGCGGATGGAACGGCTCCAGGCCAAGCTCCGGCGCCACGACCTCGTGCTCGGCGAGTGGTCGCGCTACGAATTCTACGACGCCCGGCTGCCGGACGGCGCCTGCTCGCTCGCCGACCTGAAGAAGTGGCTTCGCGAGGCGCAGCCAGTGAAGCCCGACGTGCTCCACATGGCGCCATCCGACATCGTCCGCGATCTCGTGGCGGACGACTCCGCCCAATTTCCGGACGCGCTCGACTTGGGCTCCGGTTCGTTTCCCTTGGAATACCGTTTCGAGCCCGGCGCCCAGCAGGATGGAATCACGCTCCGCGTTTCGCCCGAGGGCCTCGGCCGCGTGCAGCAGCCGCACCTCGACTGGCTCGTGCCGGGGCTGCTCAAGTCGAAGGTCCTCGCCCTGATCAAGTCGCTGCCCAAGCCGATCCGCCGGCGGCTGGTGCCGGCGCCCGACACGGCCGAAGCGGTGGTCCGCCAGCTCCGCTTCGGCCAGGGGCGGCTCCTGGAAACGGTTGCCGGGCAGCTCAGCCGGATTGCCGGCGAGCGGATCACGCCCGAGTTGTTTCAGCAGGACAAGCTGCCGCCGGAACTGCGGATGAACATCCGCGTCGAGACGACCGAGGGAGAGGCGATCGCCGAGGGCCGCGACCTGGAGACCGTCCGCCGGGCGATCGGCCAGGCGGTGTCGGAGAGCTTCGCCCGGGCGAGCACTCCGGAGTGGGACCGCGACGGCGCCACCCGCTGGGATTTCGGCGCCTTGCCCGAGCGGGTTGAGCTGAAGCGGGGGGGTCTCGTTCTCCAAGCCTACCCGGCGATTGTCGACCGCGGCGAGAGCGTTTCGATCCGCCTGTGTGAATCGCTCGCCGAGGCGGAGGAGCAGACGCGCCACGGGCTGCGGCGGCTCTTCAGCCTGGCGTCGCGCCGCGAGCTGAAGTCGCAGGTCGAGTGGCTGCCCGGCCTTGCGCAGTTGAAGGTCTATGCGGCGGCGATTCCCGGCTTCTCCGCCGAGCGGCAACTGGCCGACCTGATCGCCGAGCTGGCGTTCGTCCAGGGCCAACCGGCGCCGCGCGACGAAGCGTCGTTTGACAAGGCCCTCCAGCAGGGCCGCGCGCGAATCCCGCCGGCCGTGCAGGAGGTCGCCGCGCTGGCCGGCGCCCTGTTCAAGGAATTTCACCAGGCGCTGCTGGCGGTCGAGAAGGCCGCGGCGGCCCGGTGGGAATACGCCACGCTCGACGCGCGCCGGCAGATCGACTTGCTCGTCGGTCGTGAATTCTTGACCGCGACCCCTTGGCTTTGGCTGAAACACTTCCCCCGCTATTTCCAGGCGATCCAGTTGCGATTCGACAAGCTTCGCGGCGGCGCCGCCGAGCGCGACCGCCGGGCTTGCGGAGAGATCGCCGCCCATACCGAGGCCTGGCGAAACCGCGCGGAGCAGAATGGCCAGGCGGGCCTCCACGACCCCGAGTTGGCCCACTACCGCTGGATGCTCGAAGAGTACCGCGTCTCGCTCTTCGCCCAGGAACTCGGCACCTCGATCGCCGTTTCGGCAAAGCGATTGCAGAAGCAGTGGGAACGAGTGGTTGGACGTCCGTGTTAGCAGTTGGTGGTTGGTGGTTGGTGGTTGGTGGTTGGTGGTTGGTGGTTGGTGGTTGGTGGTTGGTGGTTGGTGGTTGGTGGTTGGTGGTTGGTGGTCAGCGACGGGGTGGCGGCCGATCGCCCCCGCGCCCCGGTTCTTGGCCCTGGCCAATCGTGGTAGAATACTTAGTCTCCGTGTGATCCGCGCCGTCACGAGACGGGCGCGTGGGTCTGAGGGCCGGCCCGCCGATTGTCTGGCCTCCGCGAGAGGAGCGATCGGCGGCCAAGAGGGCCTTGCCCCGGGGCCGGCCGAGAAAAATCAACTCCGTTTTTTTGACAACAGAAGGCATACTGTGAGCAGCAACGACATTCTCAAGGTGGCGGTGATCGGCGGCGACGGGACCGGGCCGGAAGTGGTGGCCGAGGGCGTGAAGGTCTTGAAGGCAGTCGCCAAACTGGAGGGTTTCCCGGTCGAAACGAAGGAGTTCGACTATGGGGGCAAGCGTTACCTGGCCACCGGCGAGGTCCTTCCGGAAGGAGCGATTCAAGAGCTTTCCCAATTCGACTCGATCCTGCTCGGCGCGATCGGGCATCCGGATGTCGCGCCCGGCATTCTCGAACGCGGGCTGCTGCTGCAAATGCGGTTCGATTTCGACCAGTACATCAACCTCCGCCCGGTCAAGCTTTTCCCCGGCGTCGAGACCCCCTTGGCCGGCAAGAAGCCCGAAGACATCGATTTCGTGGTCGTCCGCGAGAACACGGAAGACCTCTATGCGGGCATCGGCGGTTTCCTCAAGAAGGGGACCGCGGATGAAGTCGCCACGCAGACCGCCATCTACACCCGCAAGGGCTGCGAACGGTGCATCCGTTGGGCGTTCGAATACACCCGCCGCCGCGACCGCAAGAAGCAGCTCACGCTCGTCGCCAAGACGAACGTGTTGACCTACGGGCATGATCTCTGGTGGCGGACGTTCCAGGACGTCGCCCGCGAGTATCCCGACATCAAGCCCGATTACAACCACGTCGACGCCTGCTGCATGTGGATGGTCAAGAACCCGGAGTATTACGACGTGATCGTGACCACGAACATGTTCGGCGACATCATCACCGACCTGGCGGGGATTCTCCAGGGTGGGATGGGCGTGGCCGCCGGCGGCAACATCAACCCGGAGCCGGGCGGCACGAGCATGTTCGAGCCGATGGGCGGCTCGGCGCCGAAGTACACCGGCCAGAACGTGATCAACCCGATCGCCACGATCAGCGCGGTCGCCATGCTCCTGGAGCAGGCGGGCCGCCAGTCGGCCGCGGACCGCGTGATGAAGGCGATCCAGCTTGTCACCGGCACGAAGATGAAGAGCCAGGCCGCCGGCAAGATGGGCTACGGCACCCGCGAGGTCGGCGACCTGGTGGTCGAGCACTTGAACGCCTGAGGTAGCAGCCCATGTCCACTTCTCCCTTCCAACTCTCCGGCCGCTCGGCCCTCGTCACCGGCGGCAGCAAGGGGATCGGCCTGGCAATCGCCGCCGAGTTCGCCAAGGCCGGCGCCGACGTGATGATTTGCAGCCGCGGGCAGCAGCGGCTCGACGAGGCGGCGGGCGAGCTGCGCGCGATCGCCCCCGGCGTGAAGATCGAAGCCCTCGTGGCCGACATGGCCAAGCGCCCGGAAGCCGATCGCCTCGCCGCCGAGGCGATCGCCAGGCTCGGCAAGGTCGACATCCTCGTCAACAACGCCGGCTGGAACATCCCTCAGGCGATCGACCAGATCAAGGACGAGGATTGGGACTACTGCGTCGAACTGAATCTCAACAGCGTGATGGCCTTGACCCGCGCGATCGTGCCCGGCATGAAAGAGCGGCGTTGGGGCCGCGTGATCCATATCTCGTCGGTCATGGGCCTGGGCAGCACGCGGAAGCGCAACGTCTACTCGGCCACCAAGGCCGCGCTGATCGGCATGTGCCGGGCGACGGCCCTCGACTTGGGGCCGTTCGGCATCACCGTCAACTGCATCGCGCCGGGGCCGATCGCCACCGAAATGCCGATGTCGATCCTCAGCAAGGAACAGCAAGACAGTTTCTCCCGCCGCACGGCCGTCGGGCGCTGGGGCAGGCCGGAAGAAATCGCTTTCCCCGCCCTGCTCCTGGCCAGCGATGCCGGCAGCTACATCACCGGCAGCGTGATCGTCGTCGATGGCGGAGTGTTGGCCAACGTGTTCTGATGATCGGCGGGGCCGGTCCCCCGCGGGCCCCCCGCGCGGCATGCGGCTTGAGTGATTGTGAAAGGCGACAGACGTGGCGGATTCAAATCGGCGGCTTTCCACCGGAATCGCGCGGCTCGACGACCTGCTCGGCGGCGGGCTGCTGCCGGGCACGCTCGCCGCGGTTGTCGGCTCAACCGGCATCGGCAAGACGCAGCTCGGGCTGCAATTCGCCCATGCCGGGGCCGCGCGCGAGGGCTCGCCCGGCATCGTCTTCGACATGAGCAGCCGCGGCGACTCCCAGCACCACGCCGAGTACGCCCGGCGGATGTTCAACTGGCGGCTCGACGCCGCCGCGCCCGCCGATCGCCTCAGCCTCGATGGGTTCTTCGACTCCGACCGCCGTTGCGGCGACTATCTGCACATCTTCGATCAGACCGGCCGCCGCGTCTCCCGCCGCGACCTGGATTTCAACGGCTGGCAGGACTGGCAGGCGGAGCTGACGCGGCGCCTGGCCGCTTCGATCGCCTTCTTCTACGGCAATTTCGTCCGCGGCGTCCGCCGCGCGGTCATCGACGGGATCGAGCCGGTCGACCGGCCCAGCGACTCGATCCAGATCGAGCTGTTCGAATACATCTATCACCAGATTCTCCGCAAGGACCCCGAGTGGGTCGCGCGGGATCTGTTCCGCGAGCACTACCGCGTCAACGCCGAGGCGATCGCCCGGCACGTCTACGCGCCGGCGGCGATCGGCTGCATGCTGCTGTTAACCTCCCACGAGACGACGCTCGACGGGCTGATCGAACGCTCGCTCGACGAGGGCGACGTCCTCTCCAACGCCAACACGGTGATCTACATGGGCAAGATTCGCGAGGGAACGCGCTTCCGCCGGGCGCTGTACGTGGCCAAGCACCGGGGCAGCGTTTGCCCCGACGAAATCCTCCCCTATCGGATCGAAGAGGGTGGCTTGGTGCTGGAAGGTTGAGGGCAGGCGGCCCATCAAAAGCCGGCGGGGCGGTCGAGGCAGCGGTGGACAGGCCGGCCGCCGGCCGAGTAAAGTGGCGGAATGGTCGTGGAGCGCGAAACAGGCGGCGGCCTCCACGGCGCAACCACGGCTCTCCTGGAGATAAACGCATGGCAGACAAAGTCAATCGGCGGCGGTTTCTTGGGCACGCTACGGCGATCGGCGGCGCGATGGGCCTCGCCGGCGCTCGTGCGGGCGAGCCAATCGCGGTCCAGCCCGATGGGCTCCAACCCATCGGCCAGGCCAAGGGCATCCATCCGGGCCGGGTCGTATGGGTCCATGACCCGCGGGCGACCCCGTGGGAAGGGCCCGGCAACGGGTATTGGTTCCAGCCCGAACACACGCGACAAGACCGCGTCGACGGAATGATGTCGCGGGCGGTCTGCGAGCTCGCCGGCCAATCGACCGTCCGCGAGGCGTGGAACGAACTGTTCCGGCACCTGAACCGGCAGCGGGGCAGGGGGGATGCGGGGTATCAGCCGGGCGAGAAGATCGCCATCAAACCGAACCTGGTGGGCATGATCTGGCACGAAGGGTCTGTCGATCCGGAGACCTACAAGCTGACCAAGCGCCAGGACTACATGAACACGGCGCCCCAGATGATCATCGCCCTGCTGCGGCAGCTCGTCGAGGCGGCCGGCGTCCGGCCCGCCGACATCACGATCTGCGACACGCTGGCCTACCTGGTTGAGGAGTATTACGAGATGCTCCACGGCGAGTTCCCACAAGTGCAATATGCGGACCACGGGGGCAAGTTCGGCCGGGTCCAGGTCCAGCCCTCAACAGTCCCCTTCTACTGGAGCTGCCGGCCGGCAGACGCCTCGCCCGACTTCATCCCCGCGTGTTTCGCCGAAGCGGAGTATTTCGTCAACTTCGCCAACCTGAAGGCCCACACGGGAGCCGGCGTCACGCTCTGCGGCAAGAACCACTTCGGCTCTCTCGTCCGCTGGCCGGTGCAAAAAGGCTACTACAACATGCACGCGCGTTCCTTCTCCAAGGAGACAGGGAGCTACCGCGAGCAGGTCGACCTTCTGGGGCATGCGCACCTCGGAGGCAAGACGGTGCTGTACTTGATCGACGGGCTTTACTCCGGCAAGCATCCGGTGGACTCGGCGCCGCGCAAGTGGGCCTCGGCGCCGTTCAACGGAGCGTGGACTTCGAGCCTCCTGGCATCCCAGGACCCGGTGGCCATCGACTCGGTGGGATTCGATTTCCTCTGCGCGGAGTGGGACGACTATCCGCGCCGGCCCGGCGTCGACGACTACCTGCATGAAGCGGCATTGGCCGACAATCCGCCCTCGGGCACGTTCTACGACCCGGACCACGCGTCGCCGGAAAAACGGCTGGCCAGCCTCGGGGTCCACGAGCACTGGAACAATCCGAGCGAGAAGAAATACTCGCGCAATCTCGGCGCCGGCGAAGGCATCGAGTTGGTGGCGTGCCGGGTGTAGCGCCCGCGCCGAGGCGCCAGCGTTCACTTCCGCCGCTGCCACTCGAAGATCGACGGCGCCGGCGCTGCGGGTCTGGGCGGCGACGGCTCGGCGGGCTCGATCGTATTGCCTTCCAACAGTTCCGGCTGCGCCTTTCCGCCAAGCAGCTTGCCGCCGGCGCCATACACCCGGTTGCCCACGATTTCGACGCCCAGGCAGTCGTCGGTCGCCAGGTGAATGGCCGGCTGGCTGCCGCTCTCCACGGCGATCGTGTTGCCGCGGATGATGTGGTCGAAGGAGCAGGTCCGCGCGGCGATGCCCGGCCCCGCCTTGACGACGAATCGGTTGTAGAGGATCAGCCAGGCTTCGTTCATGCCGCCCATCCATAGCCCGGCCTTGGGCGCCCGGAAGTCGCAGCGGTAGACGACGTTCCGCGGCCCCTCCGGCCCGTGCGCTTCGTCCGCCGGCGGCGAGGCCCAGCCGCCATTGCCGTACGTGCCCCAGGAGCCGGCCGCGTCGACCGTGCAGTCTTCGAAAAGATTCTCGTTTGTCCAGCCGGCATGCCACTGGGCGTCGCTGCCGTGGAACGTGCTCTTGCGGATCACGTTGCCCGAGCTGGACCACTGCACGCACGGGGCATGCCGCATCCGCCAGGTGGTCACGTTTTCCATCAGGCAGTCGTACGACCGTTCCCAGCCGACATAGGCGCTTCCGCCGCCGCCCGTGTACCAGGCGTCGCGGAACTGGCAGTCGCGAATCTCGCACCACTTGGCCTGACCCGTGTAGACCGGGTGGCGGCCCGCCTTTTCGACCACCAGCCCCTTGGCCCAGCACTCCCAGGCGCACGAGAACAGGACGCCGGAGGTCCAGAGTTTCTCCGTCTGCACGAGTGTCAGGTTCTCAACGCCGCAGCGCCGAATCGGATCAATTCGCTTCAGCACCGCTCCGTCGACGACGGGGAAATCGATCCGCAGCGGCTGGTTCAGCCTCACCCGGGCGCCGTCGACCGCCTCGACGCGGAACTGGTTGCACCGGTAAAGCCCCCATTTGCAGGCGTTGCGAACCAGCTTGTTCCACCGCTCCGTGGCCGGCGCGGTCAACTCGACCGCGTCGCCCGTCGTCAGAGCAGGTTTCTTCTCAAGCACGATTTCCACGGCGCCCCGCCGGCCGTCCTCGGCAAGTTTCCACTGGGGCAGGCCGTCGCTCTGACCCGAGAACGTGATCGCCCCCAGGCTGGCGCCGCTCAAACGGCGGGGCGGGCCGGCCGCGGCGGGGTCGAACTCGACGCGGACCGTACTCTCCACCTTCCGCCCGCCGTCGTACTCGGCCACGGCCGTCAGCCGTTTTTCGCCGGCCCGTCCGGACAGCGAACTGCCGAAGGTTCGCAATGAAAACGTGCCGCCCCAGTGCAGCGTCCGCGACCGCTCGCTGATCACCCGGCCGTCCAAGAGCAGGGCGATTCGATTTAAACCGTCGGGCGCGGCATGGACCTCGATGGGCGTATCGTTGCCCACCAGATCGCCATCGGAGAGGCCAAACAGTCCGACGCCCCCCTTGGGCGCGCCGTAACGAAAGACGATCGTCGTCTTATCAGCCCCCTGGCCGCGGATCACCAGGCCGTCGCGGTAGAGAATCACCGGCCGATCGAGGTGGTAAACGCCCGGGCCCAGCACGACGGCCCCGCCGCCTTGGGCGGCCTCCGCGGCAGCGGCCAGCGCGGCGCTGTCGTCGCGATCGTCGCCGGCCTTGCCGCCGAACTGCTCGATCCGCACCTTCTCCGCCACGTCTGGAATTCCGCCGGGAACACCCGCATAACGCCAGTCGGGATAGACGATGCCGTCCGGTCCCACCACGTCGGCGGCCGTCAGCCGGTCCGTCTCCGCCGGCTTGATCTTGTACGCGGCCGGCCAGGGCCTTTCTGGTTCCGCCGTGAAACTGGCACCGGCGACGAGAGCCGCTACAATCCAGGGAGCGGAAATCGTTCGGAATCGGCACATGGCAATTCTCCGTGGGGCGGGCAGCGGAAAGTGGTTAGCTTTCAGCGGTCAGCGATCAGCCATCAGGCTGCTGGCTACAGCTTACAGGGTGCTGTGTTGGAAATCACCCCTTTCGTAGAACGCGACGGTTAAGGGTTAAAAAGGGTTCAGGGTTCAGGGTTCGGGGTTCAGTCTTTCGCGTCCAACTTGTTCACAGGCTCCGGCTCGGCAACACAACGACTGGCAAAAGCGTTCCCAAGCTGGAGCTTGGGAACGAGGTAAAGACTGAACCCCGAACCCCGAACCCTGAACCCAGAACCCCGAACCCTTTCTTTCCGGCACTTGGAGACTCGCCATGCAATCGTCCATGATGTTCCTCGCGATCGCTTGCCTCTTGGGCGCGCCGCCGGCAGGCGGAGCGGAATTCTTCGTTGCCACCGACGGTTCGGATACGAATCCGGGCACGGCCGCTCAGCCCCTGGCGACGATTGCCAAGGCTCAAGAGGTCGTCCGCACGCAGGTTGCCAAAGGGGGCGACGCGAGCGTGATCGTGTGGATCAAGGGAGGTACGTACCCGCTCGACGTGCCGCTCGTGTTCGGCCCGGAGTCGGGAGGGACGGAGAAGGTTTCCGTCACCTATGCCGGAATGCCGGGCCAGCGGGTGATCCTCAGCGGCGGCCGCGAGATCGGCGGCTGGCAGCCGCAAGGTGACGGGCTGTGGGCCGCACGAACCCCTGGCGGCGAAAGAGCGGACCGGTTCCGGAACCTTTACGTCGACGAGCGGCGCGCGGTGCTCGCCCGGGAGCCGAACGAAGACGCCCGGCCGGATTGCGTGCAGCTCAAGGCGGCGGAACTCAGCGAAGACCGCAGCCGGTTTATGCTCACATTTCCGCCAGGCGTGCTGGACAATCTGGCTGAGTCTTCCGATCTCGAAGTGATGGTCGCCGGGAATTGGGCGATCAACCGGAAACGGGTCGAAAGCGTCGATCCGGCGGCGGGCACGCTGCTCTTAAGGCCGCCCCATCGGCAGGGGCCGGCCTACATTCTCCCCAGCGCCGGCCGCTGGGCCTACGTGGCCGGGGCTCGCCGGCTTGCCGATCAGCCGGGCGAGTGGGCCTTTGACCGCCGCGACGGCGCGATCGTCTACCGGCCCCTGGCAGCTCAGGATATGAAGGCGGCCAGGGCTGTTGCCCCCCGCCTGCGGCAATTGATCGTCGTCGCCGGGACGGAAGAGCGTCCGGTGCGGAACCTGCATTTCAAGTCGCTCGAACTGGCGCACACCGACTGGCAATTGCCCGCCGAGGGTTACATGGGAATCCAGGCCTGCCACTATGGCGAGGGCGACCAGCCCGGCCGGCGCTGGAAGCGGATTCCAGCCGCGGTCTGCTTCCGCGACGCCCTGGGTTGCAGCATCGAGGGCTGTGTTGTCGCACGCCTTGGCGGCTCGGCGATCGAACTTGCCGGCGGCTGCCGCGACTGCCTCGTCGAGGGCAACCGGGTCTTCGACGCCAGCGCCAACGGGATCATGGTCGGCGGGCCGAAGATCGAAGGCCGCGTGCCCAGCGGCTGCCGGGTGGCCAACAACCACGTGCTGGCCTGCGGCCAGGAGTTTTACGGCGCGATCGGCATCTGGGTCGGATTCGCCCGAGCGACCCGGGTGGCCCACAACCTCGTCCACGGCCTGCCGTACAGCGGCATTTCCGTCGGTTGGGAGTGGAACGCGGAGCCCACCCCGTGCAAGGAAAACGTGGTCGAGTGGAACCACGTGTACGACGTGATGAACCGGCTCTGCGACGGCGGCTGCATCTACACGCTAGGCTATCAGCCGGGCACGGTGATCCGTGGAAACCACCTCCACGCCGTGCACCGCAGTCAGCTCGCCCAGGGCGCGCCGAACAACGGGATGTTCATCGACCAGGGCAGCAAGGGATACCTGTTCGCGCAGAACGTGATCTACGACACCGCCGCGGAGCTGGTCCGCTTCAATCAGTGCCAGCGCGACTGGCACGCCTGGGAGGACAACCACATTGGAGACGAAACGGAGGTCCGGCAGAGCGGGCGGGAGATGATTGCCGCCGCTGGCCTCGAATCACCCTGGAAAGAGCGGGAGGCGGCGTATGAAGCGTTTGGCGGTAATCTGGCGCTCGTGCCCGAGATGAACCCCGTGATGGAACTCGACTCGTTGCGCGAGCGCGCAGCGCTGACGGACGAGGAAGTCGGCAAGCTGGCCGCTCAGGTTCAACGAGCCACGGCGGAGTGGCAGGGCAGGGGGGCGCAGCTATGGGCGATCGCCACTCCCGAACTCGCCCGGGCCCTCTCGCGCTGGTCGCTCCCGCAGATGAAGGAATACCGGGGCGTGCCGCCGCTGGACAAGGTGGAACTGAAGCCGCTGGGCCTGGCCGGCGACAACCTGCTCGTGTTGGAGGGAACCATCGACACGCTGCCGACGCACCACGCGCTCGTCACCCGCTGGCTAAAGGTGTATGTGCTCTATGACGATCGAAGTCGGGAGATCCGCCACGCCACGCTGACAATTCGCGGCGAGCGGTTGGAGTGAGGCGGCCGAGCAGCCGAGATCTCCGATACGGTTACACCTTTTCCAAGGGGGTAGATTGAATATGGGGAGGTGAAAATGGGCCTATTCTGGTTTGGCCATCTTTGTCCCATGGATGTAGTGTGGTGACACTGAAAAAGGTAGGGGTTGGTGACGGCTAAGGTGTTCACCTCGCCATGCCCGACTCGTTTGCCCGCCCCGTCCCGAAGGGACACCCCTAAGCCAGCCCAGGGTGAAGCACAGCGAGTGAAACGAGCTATGCGCAACCCTGGGTCAGGAGCTGCGCAAAGCGCGGCCAGCCCCAAACGGGGCGGTCCTAAGGAAGCGGATGACCGCGCTGGTCAATCCCAGGCGTAACGTTCATCGAGTGCGATCCCATGTCTTCGGTAGAGGGCCCGAGACTCGTCCTGGAACGAGACCCGCTTGTGGTGCTTGGTGCTGTGGACAATGTGGACACGCACTTTGGCCAACGATTGAGACATGCTTTTGGCCTCTTTGTCAGGGCCGCCCCGCTGGCGCTGACAGGGTCTGAGGCGGCTTCTGACCCAGGGTTGCGCTCGGCTCGTTTTACTCGCCGTGCTCCACCCTGGGCTGGCTTAGGAGTGTCCCTTCGGGACGGGACGAAAAAAACGGCGACAAGAGTCTTTGCTCTCACCGCTGCCCCCTGCCCCCCCCGCTCAATCAAGCTGCTTGCGGAAGCGGAAGATGCTCAGAAAGAGAATCACGACGCAGCAGATGCCCAGACCCGCGACCGACGGGATCAGGTCGAGAAAATCGCTGCCGCGGAGGACCACGCCGCGAAGGATCTCGATGAAGTAGGTCGCGGGGATCGCAAACGTGAGGAAGTAGATCACCTGGGGCATTTCCGAGCGCGGAAACACGAAGCCCGAGAGCAACACCGAGGGGAGCATGATCATGAAGGCGAACATCAGCGCCGCGACCTGCGTCTTGGCCAGCGTCGAGACCAGCAGCCCGAGCCCGAGCGAGCAGACGACGAACAGCGACGCCAGGGCCAAGAGCAGCAGGATCGAGCCGTGAACCGGGACTCCGAAGATGTAGACCATCACCGACAGGACGATCAGCGTCGCCACCAGGCCGAGCACGGCGTAGGGCGTCAACTTGCCGAACATCAGCCCCGCCCGGCCGACCGGCGTCACGAACAGTTGCTCCAACGTGCCCCGCTCCCGCTCGCCGACGATCGCAAACGACGTCAGGAAGAGCGTGACCATCTGGAGGATGATTCCCACCAGGCCGGGCACGAAGAAGTGGGAACTCTCCAGGTTGGGGTTGTAGAGCAGCCGCGGCCGCATCTCGATCGGCAGAGCGGGCCGGCCGGTCGGATCGCGCGAGGGTCCGCCGTGCGCCGTTTCGGCCGCCGTCTTGGCGATCCTGACCGACATGCTCACACCCAGCAGGTTCGCCGCGTTCAGGGCCGTGGTGGCCACCTGGGAATCGCTGCCGTCGATCAGCACCTGCACTTGAACCTGCTTGCCGCGGACGATCCGATCGCTGTAGTCCGGTGGAATCTTCACCCCCACCTTGGCCCGGCCCGAGGTCATCGCCCGCCGGAACGACTCTTCGTCCTGGACGGAGGCGCGGATTTCGAACTTCCGCGTGTTCACCATCGCGTCGACCAGGTACCGCGAATAGCGCCGGCCATCGAGGTTGTAAACGACCGTGGGGATGTGCTCGATCTGGGTGTCGATCGCGTAGCCGAAGATCAGCGTCTGCATCACCGGCACCACGAGCAGGAAGAACAACGTCACCGGCTGCCGGCGGATGTGCGAGAACTCCTTGAGGCAGATCGCCGTGAAGCCGTCGGTGGACCTGCCGGTGAGCGTCGTCTGGCGGCCCTTCCGTGCGGCCTCCGCCTGCCGCAAGGGCGCGGGGGCATCGTCTGTTGCGCGCGGCTGGGCGCCTCGCGCCGCGGGCTCCGCCGCGCGGCCTGGCTGATCCAGACGCAGGGTCGGCCCGGTCGGCTCTCCGGCCAGCCGCCGCCGATCGGCCGCGCCGGTGAGCGTCACGAACACGTCTTCCAGGGTCGGCGCGATCAGGCGCGTCTCCACCTCCTGCGGCTCGACTCCCAACTGCTCGACGAGCGAAGCTTCGCTGACCTTGCCGGCAACCAGGGCGTGGATCGTGTCGCCGAACAGCGTGGCGTCGAGCACGCCGTCGAGCGCCCGCAACCGCCGCAGCCCTTCCGCCGGCCGGCGGACCAGCAGCTCCAGCCGCCGGGCGCCTGGCGGGGTCACCTCGGGCAGGTGCTTCAATTCGTCGGTGTCTCCCAGCACGAGCAGCCTGGCGAGATAGATGTAGCCCACGCTGCTACAGCGTTCGGCCTCGTCCATGTAGTGCGTGGTGACGAACAGCGTCACGCCCCGGCCGGAAAGCTCAAACAGCAGGTCCCAAAGCTGCCGCCGCGCCACCGGGTCGATGCCCGCGGTCGGTTCGTCGAGAAACACCACCTCCGGCTCGTGGATCAGGGCGCATCCCAGGGCGAGCCGCTGCTTCCAGCCGCCGGAGAGCGTGCCGGCGGGCTGGTCGAGGCGGTTGCCGATCGCCGTCAATTCGAGAACGTCGGCGATTCGCGCTTCCAGCCGCGACTCCGCAAGCCCGTAGACCCGCCCGTAAAACTCCAGGTTCTCGCGCACGGAGAGATCGGGATAGAGGCTGAATTTTTGCGACATGTAGCCGATCCGGCGCTTGATCTGTTCGGCCTCGGTCCGCACGTCGAAGCCGAGGACCGAGGCCTCGCCTCCGGAGGGCGGCAACACTCCGCAGAGCATGCGGATGATCGTCGACTTGCCGCTGCCGTTGGGCCCGAGGAGGCCGAAAATCGCCGCCCGCTCGACCTCGAAGGAGACATCCTCGACGGCCGTCAGATCGCCGAAATACCGCGTCAGCCCCCGCGCATCGATGACTTGCCGGCTCACGGGTTCGCACCTCGCGGCTGGAGCCAGACGTCAGCGGACATGCCCGGCCGCACCCGGTCGAGCCCTTCGCGCAGCGTGACCTTGACGCGGAACACCTGCTTGGAGCGTTCCTCGGGAGTCTGCACGTTACTGGGTGTGAATTCCGCCTGCCTGGCGATGAACGTCACCTCCCCCTCGAACCGGCCGGGCGACGCATCGAGCGTCACCGGCACGCGCTGTCCCAGGTTCGGGAGCAGCCGTTCGGGCACGTACGCCCGCACCCACAGCTCACCGGCCTGGATCATCGACATCACGGGCCCGCCGGGCGCGGTCAGATCGCCCGGCTGTAGTTCCAGCGACTCGATCACGCCGCCGAGCGGGGCGACGATCCGCAGCTCCTTCTTCTGCTCGACGATTACCTCCAGGGCGGCCGCGGCGGCGTCGGCGGCGGCCTTCGCCTGGTCGATTTCTTCCTGGCGGAACCCCTTGTTCATCAACTCGAGGGCCGCGCCGGCTTCGTCGAGCTTCGCCTTGGCGGCGGCGATCTCCTCGGGCCGCGTGCCTTCCTCCAAAAGCTGCAATTGCTTCGCGGCCGCCACGTGCGCCCCCCGCGCCGCTTCGAGCTCCTCCACCGCCCGGTCCATCTCGTCGGCGGAGATCGTCTTGGTTTGAAACAGCTCGCTCGTCCGCTGGTGAACGCGCTGGGCCAGCAGCAGCCTCGCCTGGGCGACGTCGAGCTGCGCGCGGGCGGCGTCGATCTCCGCCTGCCGCGGGCCCTTGACGAGCCGCTCGTGGTCGGCGGAGAGCTGCTCGACACGCGCCTTGCCCTGGGCGATCTCTTCAGCGCGATAGCCGTTGGCGAGCCTGGCGTGTTCGGCCTGGCGCGCCGCCAGGTTCGCCCGAGCCTCCGCCTCGCGGCCGAGCAGGTCAAACGGCTCCAGTTCCACGAGCACTTGCCCGGCCTTGACCTCGTCGCCCTCGGCGACGAGCACGGCCGACACCCGCCCCCCGATGCGCGAACCGAGCCGGATCTCGTGGGCCTCGATGAAACCCGAGACCTTCAGCGGCTCGACCCGCCACTTGCTGATCATCAACAGCGCGCCGATCGCCAAGGCGCCGACGAGAATGGGAAAGATTCGCTTGAACATGGTCCGACTTGCCGCGTTAAACGCTCGCCCGGCAAGCGTACCACGCGCCGGCTGGGATGGATAGTTGTCAGCGATCGGCCGTCAGCAATCAGGTTACAGGTTGGGGCTTTGATCGGAAGGGGGGCCGCCCGCGGATCGCCGCCCGCTCCTGCCTTCGGACCATTCTGCGGGTTGGAGGCAGAATTGACAACTCCTCGGGCGGCGGGCCAAAGGAAGTTGCGGCAGCACGCATTCTCGCTTGCATCATGCGCCGCGATAAGAGAGAATTCGACGAACTAAATCGACCTGCGTGATTCGTGGAAAAAGCGGCTGTTATTCAGATAGCCGCGTGGGCTTGCCCCGCGTTTCGTTACATACGGGTTGTGCCGCAGCGCAGGCGCGCCGCGGGGCAAGTCCACGCGGCTAACCGCCCGTAACCTGTGACCTGTTATCTCAGAGGCAAAGCGAATGTCCGAATCCGAGAGAATCGATCGAAGAAGCGCCCTCGGGCGTTGCGTGGCGGCGGCCGGCTCGGCCTGCGCGTTGGCCCGGGCGGGCCGGGCGGCCGAAAGCTCGCAGCCGGCGGAACCGGCCGGCGGCATGACCTACGGCATGCTCGGCGGCGCCAAAGTCAGCCGCTTGATGCTCGGGGGCAATCTGGTCTCCGGCTACATGCACGCGCGCGACCTGAGCTACGTCAATCGCTTGTTCCGCGCCTACGTGACCGAGGAAAAGATCTTCGAAACGTTTCGCATCGCCGAGGCCCGCGGCATCAACACGGTTCTCGAAAGCGGGGCGAACCTCGTCGCCAAGTACAACAAAGAGCACGGCGGCCGGATGCAGATCATTCCCAGCATCCACCCGGACGTCGGCCAGCCGGTGCAAAATCTCAAGGAAGAGATCGCCGCGAAAGTCGACGAGGGGTGCGCGGCCCTGTATGTCTGGGGAGTAGCCGGCGACAAGCTGACCCGGCTGGGCGCCCTGGACCGGATCGCCGAGGCGGTCGAGTTGACCAAGAGGCAGAACGTGCCGATCGGCGTCGGCTGCCATTCGCTGGAGGTGGTCAAGGCCTGCGAAGAGCAGAAAATCCCCTGCGACTTTTACGTGAAAACGCTCCACCAGGACAACTATTTTTCCGCCACCCCGAAACCGCTCCGCAAGGAGTACATCTGGCTCGACGGCGGCGAGGGCTGGCACGACAGCATGTGGTGCATCAACCCGGAGGAGACGATCGCCACCATGCAGACCGTCAAGAAGCCGTGGATCGCGTTCAAGGTCCTTGCCGCCGGCTCGATCCTCCCCCGCAGCGGCTTCGCCCACGCGCTCGACGGCGGCGCCGACTTCCTCGGCGTGGGAATGTTCGACTTCCAGATCGAAGAAAACTGCGAGATTTTCAACCGGCTCGCGGCCCGAGCGCGCCAGCGCCCGCGGCCGTGGTACGGGTAAGGCCAGGGAAACCCCCCTTTGCCATCCAGAATCCGGCGCTGCCGATGGTCCTGCCTTGCGCACTTTTGGCCATTGGGAATTGAACCTTGAACCTTGCCCCACCACGGAATCGCAAGTGTTCGCCGATCCGAGCCTCTGCCCGCATCAGGCAGACGGCGCGCTGTTGAGCAATCGGTCGATGAGAACGAATGCGAGGGCGGCCCGTTCATTTCGGGTCAGCGTGGATTCCAATTCCCCGATCGCCGCTTGGATTCTCGGCGACGAGACGGGATCGCGCTGGGCCAGTTCGAAAGACCTGCTCAACTGGTCCTCCTTGATGCAATAGACGGATTCGCCGCCCAGGATGTCGATCGGTTGCATGCTCATGATCGCTGCCCGCTTCCCAAGGGGCTCAAAACCGCGAAACTGGCGCC
>JAMOAF010000815.1 GCA_023621895.1 Planctomycetota bacterium | reverse complement strand
GCCGGCTGGTGACGATTCCTGACCTCTCCCTTAAGCATGATGCAGCGGACTGTAATTCCCCCTTGCGGTCCGCAATACCAGAAATAGATGTCGTCGTCGTGGCGCGACCGGCCCGCCGGGCCATCGTATTCCACGCGAATCCGCCAGGCGGGCGAGTCGCCCTTGCGAATCTGCTTCGTCTCGATCGTCTTGGCATTCTCCAGACCAAACAGCAATTGTCCGTGGGTCTGCTCGAAATCTCCGGCAAGAAATCCGGCGATGCTGGCTGGAACTCCACCCACGTCGATCCTGCAATCGCCGCCGCGGAGCAGGGCCGCCGACGGCGCGGCGGAGAAGTCAGCCTCGATGCTCGGCTGCTGTCCGTCGCCCTGCCTGCGAACATGCCAAGTGCTGGGGACATCGAGGTAGTAGCGATCGGTTTCGAGCCGGGTCTTGCCGTCGGGCGCGCGCTCAGACCCGGCGCCGGACGGTTCCGGCCGGCTTGGACCTTCCGATCCGCCCAGGGCGACCGGGCGCTCGGATTCGATCTGGACGGTCTGCCCCGCGCTCGGCCGCGCGGATGCGTCGCCCTTGTTCACGGCGAACACCGTGTTTCCTTCGACGCGGGCGACGGTCCAATCGCCCGAGAGCGGCACCGACCCCAGTCCCGGCACCTCGGAATATATGGTCACGGCGTCGCCGGCTGCCGGCACGCGATCCCCTTCAAGCCGGATCCGCACCTGCCCATCGGCGAACGAGGCGACCGAGCCGCGGAGCTTCTCGCCCGAGGTCTCCGCGGCAAACGCGAAAAGAAATGCCAGGGCGATTGCCGTTTCAAGGACGGGGTGTCGCAGTGACTGCATTCTGCTGTCCCTTTGCTTCAAGCGCGGCCGCGGCCGAGCGGAACCGGGCGGCCAGCGGCGGCAGATCGGCAAGCGCGTCGGCCTTGGCCGCGCGGACTGCCTGATGGGTGAGGCGGACGAGGCGATCGAGCGCCGCCCGGACAGCCGGCGAATCGATATCCACCGATTCGATCGACGAGGCGATCAGGTCGAGGGCTGGCCGCAGGACCCGTCGCGACCAGCGGTGGTCGAGCACCCAGGCGGCCCAGTCGGGGCCGTGGTGATAGTATAGCCGGACCAGGTCGCGGCCTTCCTCGGTGGCGAGCAGCACCCGGTCGCGGAACTGGCGAAGAACAAGCACTTGGGGTGCATCCGGATCGCCGTAGACCGCCGTGGCGACGAAACAGATCGCCGTGATTTGCGTCGCCAGGCGAATGTTGTCCTCTGTCCAACCGGGGGTGACCGGTCCGAAAACCATCGCCGTTTTCGCTGCCGGCGAGGGGCTTCGGCGAGTCTGTTTTCCTTCCCTGAACAGCAGGACCGCGCGCTCGGCCTCGCCGTTTTCACCGCGCGCCGCCGGCGCGGCGCGATTCAGTTCGTCGAGTGTTGAAAACCGCCCTTGAGCGACGAGGAGAAAACCGCTCGCCAGAGGGAGACGTATGTCGGGAGACTCGTGGAATACACTGTCGATCAAGCTCAAGGCCCGATCGAGCCCCCGGCTATTTTCCCCGCCGTCACGCATGGCGCCCCCACGGAAACCGGCATTCTCCTCGATCAGGACATCCATGAAGTATTTCTCGTTCTCGCGGAAGAAGCTCGGCGGATAGGCCAAGAGGGCGTCGCCACTGGCGTGCATGACGATCGTCGACTGCTGGCGCTCGAGATGGAACCGCTCGAGGGGCTGCGAGTTGAGGAAGGCTTTCTTGCGCTCGAAGAACTCGCCCTTTGACTCGCCATCGCGAATTCGGGGAATCAAGTGGCTGAACTCATCCTTGAGCTTCGGGGTATACAATTGGAACAACTGGTAGTAGGGATAGACCGTTTCATCCGGGGTAATCATTCCGGGCTCGGCGAAGGCATGGAGGAGGACCTCGCTACCCGGTTCGGCGCGGGTCCCGCCGCGGGGCTCCTGCCTGGCGACGGCGCCGGGCAGGTCGCGCTCGCCCGGCGTGGTTCGCGCGGGATCGACCTGGGCGCTCAGGCCGCTTTGCTGAAGCTTCTCGATCGCCTCGGCGAGCGGCCGGCCGAGGACGTCGGGAATCTCGACCATCGCGACGGTCTTGCCGAACAGCACGAGGGGAATCTCCGTGCCGGGGTCGCGTTTCGCTCCCGGTTCGACGCCTTGCGACTTGACGGTGTACTGCTGGTCGATCGTCTCGGCGGCCTGGCCGACCGCCACCCGTTCCCGGAATCCACTCTCCTGGATGGACTTGACGGCGTCGGCCGCCTTCATGCCCACCACGTCGGGCACACGGCAGGCGAACTCGTCGTAGAGCGCCACGGCCACGCGAGTGCCGAAGAGCACCTCGGTTCCCGCGGGCGGGTCGACCGACTCGACGCAATACTCCCGCGCGGCGTCGGGAGGCGGCTGGGCAATCCTCGGCGCCCCGACAAGTCCGAGCGCGGAGAGTTGCCCGAGATAAGTCTCGCCTGTCGGCGGCCGCCGGCTGTCCCAGGACGGGATGCGAACCGTCGCCACGGTCGGAGTCAAGACAATCGTGCCGAAATCTACCGCGCCCGGCTCGTCGGGGACGGTTGCCTGGCCCTTTCCCGCGTAGGCAATATCCTGCGGCAGCACTGCGCCATCGCCCCGCGGCCTTGGTTCGGCGATCTCGGTCTGGGCCGTGACTTGAAGCTGCGAGTGGATCTTGACGGGCTTTCTTAGCGGGAATTGGAAGGAACCGCTGCCCGCGGAGGTGATTTCCACGTTCTCGTCGATTTCGAATTCCGGCATCCGCAGGTTGACGGAGCGAGGGTAGCGGGAGTCGTTTTCTCGCCTTGGACGGAGCTCGACCCGCCCCTTGACGGCCAGGCCGGCAGCCAGGATGGGCAGGCGGATCTCGATCGGCTCCAGGCAGGCCGGATCGTTCCAATCGCGGACATCGTCGATCGAGACTTCCTCCTTGCCGTGGACGATCGAGCCATCGGCGACCGCGAGCGCGACCTGAATCGTGATTTTTTCGCCGATCTTCGTGAACGTGTGCGATCCGAGAAAAGCCGGCTCGGTCACGGCCGGCGCCAGGTCCAGCAATCGCTCCTGGCCGTCCTCGCCGGCGAGTTTCACTTCGAGAGTCTTCGAGACATCGGCGCTGAGGCGATTGCCCGCCTGGTCGGTGACGTGGACCTCGATCGGGTCGACGCGGACCTCGACCGGTTTGCTCTCGATGAAGGCCGCGGCCTGGCCGATGAGGACTTTGCCGCCGGCGCCGCCGGAGCTGAGGCCGGGAAGGCCGGCTATCGTTGCGGGAATCGCCCCGGAGAGGTCGGGCGTCCTGGCGGCAAACACCGAGGCGACGGCGATCGCTCCGTCGCCTTCGCGCAGCGCCTGGGCATGTTGCTGGCGGAGCAGGGCGACGGCCTGCCGCGCATCAGGCAGCAACTCCACCTCGCCGTCGCCTGCGCCGAGATATTCGATCCGCGATTGGTAGGGCGCCTGATAGAGGGTCGGGTCGGCGTCGACCTGGATGTTGCAGTCGAGTTGGAAAGGCTGGCGGAGTTTCTGGCCTTGTGCGCCGCCGCGGTCGGGCGCCGCCTGCGGGCTTAAAGGCGATTTGAAAAAGGTCGCCTTC
>JAMOAF010000002.1 GCA_023621895.1 Planctomycetota bacterium | reverse complement strand
GCTCCAGCTTGGGAACCAGGTGAAAGCGAAGCGTTCCCAAGCCGGAGCTTGGGAACGAGGCGGTGACTGAACCCTGAACCCTGAACCCTGAACCCTGACCCCCATGCCCAACGGCTCTCCACCTGCCGCGGCCGCTCGGCCGAATTACCGTGACCTCCTGCTCGGCGGCTCTTTCTGTTATGGCGCCGAGGTTGTCACGACGCGGGGATTCTCGCCGCCGGAGCAGCCCGACCGGATCAGGGAACTGGCCGAGACGCTGCTCGGCGATCCGCGGATCGGGTATATCTCGGTCACCGACAGTCCGGGCGGAGTGCCGATGCTGCCGGCCGACTGGCTGGGCGGCCTGGTCTCGTCGCAGCGGCAAAGAGTCGTCCTGCATTTGACCTGCAAGGACATGAACCGCAACGGCCTGGAGTCCGCCTGCTGGCGCTATGCGGCCACGGGGTTCGACAACGTGCTGGCCCTGACGGGCGACTATCCCACCGGCGGCTTCGGCGGCACGGCGCGGCCGGTGTTCGACCTCGATTCGCTCGGGCTGATCCACCTGATGCGGTCGATGAACGAAGGGCTCGTGATCCCGGGCCGCCGCGGAGAGCCGCAGACGCTGCCGGCGACCGACTTCTTCATCGGCTGCGCCGTCTCGCCGTTCAAGCAGCGAGAATCCGAGCTCGTGCCGCAGTACTTCAAGCTGCTCCGCAAGCTACGCGCCGGCGCCCGCTGGGTGATCCCCCAGTTGGGATACGACATGCGGAAGTTCAACGAGGTGAAGCTCCTGCTCGCCGCCCGGGGGATGGAAGCGCCGGTGGTCGGCAACGTCTACCTGCTGACCAGGACGGTGGCCCAGATGTTCCACGCCGGCAAGCTGCCCGGCTGCGTGGTGAGCGATTCGCTGATGGACGACGTGAACAAGTACGCCGCGGGCAAGGACAAGGGGCGCAAGTTCTTTCGCGAATTGGCGGCCAAGCAACTGGCGGTCTTCAAAGGTCTCGGTTTCGCCGCCGGCTACCTCGGCGGCACGGCCGACCCGGCCGTGTTTGCCGAGATCATCGACATGGCCGAGGGCTTTGGCGGCGAGGATTGGCGCGAGTTTCTCAAGGAGGTCCGCTATAGCCGGCCCGGCGAGTTCTTCCTGTTCGAGCATGATCCCGCGACCGGGCTGGGCGACCCCTCGCGGATCAACCCCGAGTATCTCCAGTCGCTCCGGCGACCGCCGCGGAGCAAGGAAGTGACCCTGGGATATCGCCTCTCGCGGCGCGTCCACGACGTGGCGTTCACGCGCGGCAAGGCCCTCTGGGGCGTCATGCGCCGTGTCTTCTCCCGAGTCGACAATTCCAGGATTCTGGCCCCGTTTTCCTATTGGCTGGAGCGCCAGGCCAAGCAGCTCGGTTATGGATGCCAGGACTGTGGCGATTGCAGCCTGCCTGACTGCGCCTATCTATGCCCGTTGGCCGGTTGCTCCAAAGGGGTCCGCAACGGGCCCTGCGGCGGATCGGCCGACGGCCGCTGTGAACTGGGGGACAAGGATTGTTTTTGGACGACGGTCTACCTGCGGCTCAAGTATTATGGCGAGTCGGAATCGATGGCCGATGGCCCCCCCGTGTTTTATGACGCGGACCTTCTGCACACTTCCTCCTGGGCCAATACGTATCTCGACCGCGACCACCACGCTCCTGACGAACAGCCGGCCGGCAACCCGCGGGAGTCGAGCGGCCAGAAATCAACCAAGCCTCCCAATATTGGGAGACTCGATCAGCGAACCTAGCGGAAACGGACCATGCCCTCCCACTTGCCCGAAGTGCCTGCCGCGATCGAAATCGCCCGGCGGGCCAAGCTGCGACCGATCGCCGACATCGCCGCGGAACTCAGTATTCCGGCCGATGACCTGGAACTCTACGGCAAGCACAAGGCCAAGGTTTCTCTGGGCCTGTTTCACCGGCTTGACGGCGCGCCCAGCGGCAAGCTGATCCTGGTCACGGCAATCACCCCCACGCCGGCGGGCGAGGGCAAGACGACGACGAGCATCGGCCTGGCCGACGCGTTGCGGCGGGCGGGCAAGACGGCCGCCGTCTGCCTCAGGGAGCCCTCGATGGGCCCGTGTTTCGGCATGAAGGGCGGAGCGGCCGGCGGCGGCTATTCCCAGGTCGTGCCGATGGAGGACATCAACCTCCACTTCACCGGCGACATCCACGCCATCGAATTGGCCCACAATCTCCTGGCCGCGATCCTCGACAACCACATCCACCACGGCAACCGGCTGGGGTTCGACGTCCGGCGCCTCCAGTGGGGCCGCGTTGTCGACATGAACGATCGGGCCCTGCGCAACGTGATGGTCGGCCTTGGCGGTCCGAACAACGGCGTGCCGCGCGAAAGCACCTTCGACATCACCGTCGCATCCGAGGTCATGGCCATCCTTTGCCTCTCCGAGTCGCTCACCGAATTGAAGCAGCGCCTGGGGCGGATCGTGGTCGGGCATACCTGCGACCGCAAACCGGTCACGGCCGCCGATTTGAAGGTCCACGGCGCCATGACCGTGCTGCTTAAGGACGCGATCAAGCCAAACCTCGTCCAAACGCTCGAACACACGCCGGCCTTCGTCCACGGCGGCCCGTTCGCCAACATCGCGCACGGCTGCAACAGCGTGATTGCGACAAAGCTGGCCATGCGCCTGGCCGAGTACACCGTGACGGAAGCCGGTTTCGGGGCGGACCTCGGCGCCGAGAAGTTCATGAACATCAAGTGCCGCAGCGCCGGGATCAGCCCCGCCGCCGTCGTCATCGTGGCCACGGTCCGGGCGCTGAAGCACCACGGCGGCGTCGCCTTGAAAGACCTCGCCCGGCCGAACATCGAGGCCCTGGACAAGGGTGTCGAGAACCTCAAGAAGCACATCGAAAACGTTCACCGGTTCGGCTTGCCGGTCGTGGTGGCGGTCAACTCGTTTCTCTCCGACACCGACGAAGAGATCCAGTTCATCAAGGACAAGTGCGCTTACCTGAGCGTGGAGATCATCCGCGCCGAGCATTGGGCGCGGGGCAGCCAGGGCGCGGAAGCGTTGGCCCGCGCGGTGATCCACGTGGCCGAGAATACGAAAACCGATTTCACGCTGCTCTATCCGAACACCTGCACGCTCTGGGACAAGGTCGGAATCATCTGCCGCGAGATTTACGGCGCGACCGAGGTCCTGGCCGACAAGAAGCTTCGCGAGAAGTTCCATCAGCTCCAGGAGGCGGGCTACGGCGAACTGCCGATCTGCATGGCCAAGACGCAGTATTCCCTCTCGACCGACCCGGGCCTCAAGGGCCGGCCGAAGAGGTTCGACGTGCCGCTGCGCGACGTCCGTGTCGCAGCCGGCGCGGGATACGTGGTCGTTCTGACCGGCGACATCATGACCATGCCGGGCTTGCCCAAGACGCCCGCGGCCGAGACCATCGACATCAACGAAAACGAGGAAATCATCGGACTTTTTTGACGATAGCCGCGTGGGCTTGCCCCGCGCTTGCCCCGCCTCGGCGGTTGGAATCGCCACGGGCCGATAGCCGCGTGGGCTTGCCCCGCGCTTGCCCCGCCTCGGCGGTTGGAATCGCCACGGGCCGATAGCCGCGTGGGCTTGCCCCGCGCT
>JAMOAF010000580.1 GCA_023621895.1 Planctomycetota bacterium | reverse complement strand
GCCCGACGTGCTGCGGCAGCAGTTGGCCGACATGGCCGGGCACGAAGCGCGGAGCGTTTGCGTGGTCCCGATGCCGCACGAGTTCCGTCCCGTGACGATGAACACCTCGATGGATATCGACTATCTCTCGCCCGAGTTCTTCCAGCGGGTGAAGGTCGCCGTCGATGAGGCGGCGCGGCGGGGAATGAACTATTGGGTCTACGACGAGGGCGGTTGGCCGTCGGGACTGGCCGCCGGCCGCGTGGTTCGGACGCGGCCGGACGTGGCCGTTCGCGTGCTGCGGTGCAATGCCGACGGGGCGTGGACTCCGGACATCGTCGCCAAGTGGGCTCCGGGTGAGATCGGCGTGGCCGACCTATTGAATCCAGAGAGCACGCGGACTTTCATCTCGCTGACGCACGAACGATATGCGGCCGCGGTGGGGTCCCACTTTGGCAAAGCCGTCAAGATGACGTTCACGGATGAGCCGAAGTACCAGGCCGCGGCGCCGGGGAGTGTTGTTCCTTGGCCCATCGGCGCGGAAGACGTCTTCCGCCGCTGGTTTGGCTACGACGCCAGGGACAAGCTCGATGCGTTTCGCGTCACCAATACGAATGACCTCACGACCGCCCAGAAACAGGTGCGTGTGGACCTGTTCGACTTCTGGTCGCGGCGGTTCCGCGACGCATATTTCCTGCCGCTGCGCGATTGGGCGCGCCAGCACGGCCTGGCGTCGGGCGGGCACCTTGACAACGAGGATGAGACTTTTGCCTCCGTCTCCCGCGGCTTCGGCAGCGTGATGCGGCCCCTGCGGGCGATGGACGTGCCCGGCGTCGACGTGATCTGGCGGCAGATATGGCCGGGCAAGGAAAACCACCACTTCCCCAAGTTTGCCTCCTCGGCCGCTCATCAGAACGGCACGGCGCTGGCGCTGACCGAATCGTTTGGCGTCTACGGCAACGGATTGACGCCGGCGCAGATGAAATGGCTGGTCGACTATCAGTACGTCCGCGGGCTGACGCTGCTGGTCTGCGGCGTTTATCCGCTTTCGACCCGCGACCACCTCATGCTCGGCGAGCGGCCGCACTTTGGACCCGTCAATCCGCTCTGGGACTTCCTGCCCTACTTTCATCGCTACGTGGCCCGCCTGGGCTACCTGTTGTCGTGCGGCAAGCCGGCGATTGACATTGGCTTGTACTATCCGGTTCGCGACCTCTGGGCGTCCGCCGACCCGGCCGATGCGGCGGCGCACGACGCCCTGGCCCGGGCATTGTTGCGCCGGCAGTGCGATTTCGACATAGTCGACGACGACGTGCTTTCCGCTCAGCCCGCACGTGTGGAAGATGGTGCTTTGATGGTCGGCGCCATGGGTTACCGGACGATTGTCGTAGGACCGACGAATTGGATGCCCCAAATCGTACAAGATCGGCTCAAGGCGCTGGAAGCGGCGGGCGGGCAAGTCATCCGCATCGACGACCTCAGCCAGATCGACGCTGCTCTGGCCAAGATCGCACCGACGATCCGATGTGATCCACCTTCGCCGGACCTGCGCGTGCTGGTACGGCGCTGGCCGAGCGGCGGCGCGGCCTTCCTGTTCAACGAGGGACAACAGGCCTACAGCGGCGCCGCGTCGCTCACGCTCGGGGGCAACCTGCACGAGGTGGAGCCGGCCACCGGGTTGACTCGGCCGGTGCGAATCGCCAAGTCATCCGACGGTCGCTGGACGATCCCGCTGGTTCTCGCGGCTGGGGAGTCGCTGCTACTGGTTTCGAGTTCGCCGGCACCGCCCGCCGTCGCCGCACGGCCCGCCGTCGCCGCACTGCCCGCAGCACGCAAGGTTCTCCAGTCGGTCGAATTGGCCGACGGCTGGACGGCACGCGTGGATCGTCAGTACGCGGTCGGAGAACACGACTACGAGGTTCGGCCGTGGGACAAGGCCGAGTTCAAACCGGTAAGCCTGGGCCGATGGGCCACAACCCTGGGCCTCGGGGAGGATTTTTCGGGACACGTGACCTATCGCCGGACGGTGAAGGTCCCGGAAACCCTGCGCGGCGGACGTTTGGTCTTGGACTTGGGCCACGTGGAGTATGCCGCCCGGGTGCGTGTTGACGGTCAGAATGCGGGATGCGTTTTGTGGAACCCGTGGCGTCTGGAGTTGCCGTCGCTGACGGGGCGCAGCGAGTTCGAACTGGAGATCGCAGTCTCGAACACGCTGGCCAACGAACTGACTTCGCAGCGGGTCCGCGACGCCTGGAGCAAGCGCCAGGGACCCGGTTGGCCCGGCCCCTATCACGAGAGAGAGTTGAAGTTCGAGACGGAATCTCGCGGCGGCGGTCTGCTCGGCCCCGTACGCCTGCAACGGGCAGCGCCCTGAGTGGCGGCGATTCGGAATTCGGTGGAGGCATAACATGAAACTGACAGTGTTGATCCATGGACTCTTGGCGATCACCTCGGCAGCCGCATTTGCCGGCTATTCTGTTGACGTTCGTCTCGACAAGAGCGACGGCTTCTACAAGGTGGGCGAAGAGACGGTCTGCACCGCCACACTGATCAACGACGGCAAGCCGGCCGTCGGTGAAAAGCTGCGCTGCACCGTGAAACGTGACCGCGACATCCCGCGCCAGGAGGAGTTCCTCAGCGTCGGCAAGGCGGAGACCATCAGCGCCTCGATGGAACGTCCGGGCTGGCTCTTCTTCGGGTTTGAAATCATCGGTCCCGACGGCGATCCGCTGCAAGGCGAGGGAATTTTCAAACACAGGATGAAACCTACGATCGTGGGCGAGATTGGCGCCATGTACGATGCCGACAAGATCAAATCGCTCGATTCTCGTCCCGCGGACTTCGACGCGTACTGGGCTTCCTGCCGCTCCAAACTCGATCAGGTGCCGCTGGACCCGAAGTTGACCGAGGTCGATGTCCCCCCGGCTTTGCAGGGCAAGGTCACCTGCTACAGCATCGAGGTCAAGTGCCTCGGCCGCACTCCGGTGACTGGCTATTTGGCCGTACCCGTGAAGGCGAGGCCCCAGAGTCTGCCTGCCTGCGTTGATTACCTGAGCATGGTGTGGCAAGATGCCAGCCGAACGGCTCCCGTGGAAATGGCGTCCAAGGGGGTTCTCGCCTTGTACGTCAGTTGGCACGGTTTGCCGACCGGCAAGACCGCTGAGGAGTACAAGAAAATCTCCCAGACCTGGTATGAAGAGGGAGGGAAAGCTGGGGATACGGACCGCGATACCTGGTTCGGTCACGACATGTATCTTCGGGTGATGCGCGCGCTGGACTTCATCAAGAGCCGTCCAGAGTGGAACCGCAAGGAACTGGTGGTGCGCGGCGGCAGTCTGGGCGGGATTCAGTCGATCGCCGCTGCCGCCTTGGACCCTGATGTCACGCTGGCGATCGTGAGCGTACCCAGTGGCTGCGAATACAACGGCCACAAGCAGGGGCGTGACGCGGCGGCGCTTTACCGTGGCAAGGAGGCTGTCGCCCGCATCGAGGCCGATCCTCGCCGTGCGGTTACGTTGGCTTACCACGATGGGGTGAACTTTGCGCCGCGCATCAAGTGCGACATTTACGTCTGCACGGGCTTTGCCGATGAGCTGTGCACTCCCAGCAGCGTCTTTGCCTTCTACAATGCGCTGCCCGCGACGACC
>JAMOAF010000199.1 GCA_023621895.1 Planctomycetota bacterium | reverse complement strand
CGGTCCGCCGATCATCCAGTTCTTCGTCTTCGGATACGCCGCCACATTCGACCTGAACAACGTCCGCTATGCCGTGCTGGACGAGGATCGCAGCGCCGAGTCGCGGGAGTTGCTTTCCCGATTCCAGGCTTCGCCGACCTTTCGCCTGGTGGGCGAGTTGGACAGCGGTCACCAGATCGGCGACCTGATTGACCGGCAAGGCGCGCGACTCGTGCTGCGGATACCGCAGACGTTCAGCCGGGACCTCCAGGCCGGCCGACCGGCGCAAATTCAAGTCATCGCCGACGGCCGGAACTCCAACGTCGCCAGCGTGGCGCTGGGGTACGCCAACGCGATCGTCGCACGGTATAACGCCGAGCGCGGCGGGGCCTTCAGCGGGAGCGCGGCCGGCGCGGCCAGCCCCGCGCTGCAACTGGTCAATCGCGCCTGGTTCAACTCCAATTTGCAGAGCCGCTGGTTCATTATCTCGGCACTCGGCGGCTTGATCGCGATGATCGTCGTGCTCCTCTTGAGCAGCCTGTCGGTCTCGCGCGAGCGCGAGTTCGGAACCTTTGATCAACTGCTCGTGGCCCCTTTCCGCTCCGGCGAGATCCTGGTTGCCAAAGCGCTGCCGCCGATGGCCTGCGGGATGTTCGACGCGCTGCTGCTGGCCGCCGCGGCGGTTCTCTGGTTCGGTGTGCCGTTCCGGGGCAGCCTGCCGGCGCTCGTCGTGGCGTTGAGCGTGTTCATCGTTTGCGTCGTGGGCGTCGGACTGTTCATCTCGTCGCTCTCGTCGACGATGCAGCAATCGTTGCTCGGCTCGTTCATCTTCATCATGCCCAACGTCATCCTCTCCGGGTTCACCACGCCGATTGAAAACATGCCGCACTGGCTCCAGTTGGGCACCCTGATCAACCCATTGCGGTATATCGTCGCGGCCTGCCGCGAAGTCTTTCTCCAGGGTGGCACGATTGGCACGATTTGGCCGCAACTCTGGCCGATGGCGGTGATCGCCGCGGCAACGCTCGCCGCCGCCACATGGCTGTTCCGCCACCGGACCGCGTGAATTGCTCCCAGCGCAGCCGGAAAGGTCTCCGGATGCAGCAACCCGGAAACAGAAGTCCTTCGATCTGGCGCGGCTCTGCTCGCTTAAAAGAAAGCCTGCTCTGCCGTCCGCCGCAACAGCCAATCGCGGTCGGCCGCGGTGAGAAAATCGAGCCGCTGCCGGATCAGGTCCACCGAATCGGCATAGTGGTGGCCGCCGATGACCTGGAACGGGCTGTCGCTGGCCCACATCAGCCGCTCCGGCCCAAAGGCATCCAGCAGGCGGCGGATCATCGGCGCCAAGTCCAGGTACGGCGACTGCTTCTTGCCCAGCGCATAAAAGGCCGACAGCTTGACCCTCAAGCCCTTGTGCCGGGCCAGCCCGCAGAGGTTGTCGAGGTCCCGGGCGCGGACCTGGCCGTCGGCGCCGATGCGGGCGAAATGGTCCACGACCACCGGCGTCTGTGGGAATCTCTGGCACATCGCGTCCAGGGCGGGAAGGAACTGCGGATTCATCAACGGGCAGATGGCCAGCCCCTCGTCGGCCCCGCACTTCCACATCGCCGCCATCCCCTCGCCGCCGAGCCATTGGTCGGGCGACCCGTCGCCGGACACGATGCGAAACCCGCGCACGCCCCGGCTCGCCAAGGCCCGCATCTTCTCCCGGGCGTCCGCGCTCTCGTCCACCCGGCCCACGCCGGAAAACACGCCCGAGTATTTCTCCATCATGTCGAGCATGTACGAGTTGTCGAAACCGTAGTAGCTCATCTGGATCAGCACCACGCGCCGGACCCCGCAGGGCCGCGCATGGGCAAACAACTCCTCGGGCGTGAAGCTGGCAATGGCCATCCGGTCCTTGGCGTAGCCGGGCGCGAGCGGGTAGCGCCGGGTATCCGGTGTCCAGACGTGGACATGGGCGTCGATCGTACCCTGCGAGGAATCGCTCTCCGCTTTCTCCGCCCCAAAGCTGCGGCCGGCCAGCGCCCAACCGCTGACCGCAACGATTCCGGTCCGCAAGAGACTCCGGCGAGAGGCAAGTTGTTCTGAACGGTGCATGGGAAGGCTCCTTGGGTATCTTGTGACTCTTGCGTTGGCGTTACATCAGCTCGACAAGCACGCTGTTTTGCAGATCCATGCCGAGGCGAGTGAGCCTTAGAGCACCTTCGTGCCACTGAAGCAGCCCGCCGTTTATCAATGCATCCAGTTTTTCGCCGAACGCCTCACGGATACTCATCCCGTGCATGTCTGCAAAATCCTCATTCTTTACGCCGCGCGTCAGGCGCAGGCCGAGCATCATGCTTTCAAACCGCGCTTCTTCTCTGGATATCCGTTCTGTCTTCGGTTCGTCGCCCGCTAAGTACGCGTCAATCCGTGACGGGTTCATGGTGCGGCACTGTTCGAAAAAACTATGCGCCGCGCAGCCGAAGCCCAGGTACGGCACGCGCGTCCAGCAGCCGAGATTATGCCGGCAGGCATGGCCCGGGCGTGCAAAATTGCTGATTTCATATTGATCAAAGCCGTCCGCGGCGAGCGTATGCCGGGCAAGCTCATACATCTCACGCTCCGCCTCCTCATCCGGGAGAGCCAGCTTCCCCTCGGCGATATCGCGGCAAAGCGGCGTTCCTTCCTCGACGATCAGGCCGTAACAGGAAAGATGTGTCGGGGAGAGCGCGATCGCGGCCTGGAGTGTTTCCCGAAAATCCAAAACACTTTGCGAAGGCAGGCCAAACATCAGGTCCAGGTTGATGTTGTCAAATCCCGCTTGGCGCGCGGTCTCGACGGAAGCGACCACTCCCTGCCAATCATGGATCCTGCCGAGGAGGCGCAAAAGACGCGCCTGCCGTGCCTGCGCGCCGATGGACAGCCGGTTGACCCCCGCTTTGCGCAGCGCGTGGGCAAGCCGCGCCGTGAGTGTTCCGGGGTTGCATTCGCAGGTGATCTCGGCGCCCTCTTCAATCGGAAACGCTCCATGCAGGGCATCCAGGATGCGCGTTATCTGCCGCTCGTCCAGAAGCGAGGGCGTGCCTCCGCCCAGAAAAACCGTGTCCGCCCGCGGATGCCCCGTTTCTGCGCCGCGGCGTACTATCTCCCGGATCACGGCATCCACGTAGCGCGGGATATCCGCCTCGCGCCCCGCGTACGAGGCGAAGTCGCAATACGCGCACTTGCTCGCACAGAAGGGGACGTGGACGTAGAGGCCGATGGGGGGATGGGAAGGAGCGTGCATGTTACACCGAATTCACCTCGGGCGAGACGGCTGACGCACGCCGCCCGTTGCGCCTCCGGTCGGTCGGTGGGCACGATCCACGCGCGGCAAACGTGCGGGGTAACCAGGCGACGAGAGTACGCTGTTTATGAAAGCTCGGGGTGATTCGCCGCTCGAGTTTGAGGGTTGTTAGGCCGTTTGTCGGATATAGTCTTCAATTTTGGTATGCAAGTCTGCGACGTGTTCGTGTTCAAGAGCAAGGTAACCATCTTGCCATGCTGCGATTTTAGGAAATGCCGTTTGTGATCGTTCCAGCAGAGTCTGGCCTTTCGGTCCATCAACACGACCGCCGCTGTGTGCAATCAGGTTTCTGACGCAATTTGCGCTTGCGAACCAACTT
>JAMOAF010000044.1 GCA_023621895.1 Planctomycetota bacterium | reverse complement strand
TGGACGGCCTTGTCGAGCGACGCCTCCGCCTCCTTCTGCCTTCCGAGCTTGCGGAGAATGTAAGCCTTCAGCGTGTGCGCCTTGCAGGAACGCCCGGCTACATCCAACGCGCTTTCGACCATCTCCAGCGCGCACCGGTAGTCGCCTCTGAGACAAGCGATCTCCGCCAACTCCAGGTAGGCGGCACGTTGGAAGGCGTCGCGCCAGGCCGCCTTCCAGAGTTCGTCCTCGGCTTCCCGGAGCCGGCCCTGCTCTTTCAGAACAAGGCCCAGATAGTAATGCGGCTCGGCGTCCTTGGCCCGGGTGTAATTGCGCGCCGTGCGCTCCACCGCTCGGCGCAAATGCTTCTCCGCCTCTGAAAAAAGCGCCTGCCGCGCCAGGCGGATGCCGACGACCGTGTTCACGCGCAGGTCCATCGGGTCGCGCCGCAGCGCCTCTTCGTAATACGGCAGGGGGTCGACGATGCCGTTGTGGAACTGCTCGAGCCGCAGGCCGACCAGGTACAGCTCTTCCACGCTCTTGTACTCGCGCGGCGGCCTCGGATTCTCCACCGGCTCCGGCAGCGGCCGGTCCTCGACAACCACCGGCGTGTAACGGACCAGCTCGCGGCCGTCGGGGCCAAACAGGATGCCCGTGATCTCCTCATCCTTCACGGCGGCGGCGATCGGTATCTCGTTCACGTAGGGCGTGTTCGGATCGATGTCGATGATCTCGGAGAACATCGCCGCGCCGTGTTTCAGGACCACCTTGGCGCGCTCGAACCGGGCGGTCGCGTTGAAACCGAGAAAGACCATGCCGGGCGCGCGGCGCTCGAGGTTCATGGCCGCGTCGAGAGTCGCGCACTTCACGCCGCCGATTCTCTTGATCGGATACCAGTACTGCTTGCACCTGCGGGTCTCGTAGGGCGAGATCCAACTGTAGTCCGGCTGGTTGTCGGAGTAGGCCCCGACCATCAGCTCCAGGTAGGGCCCGTCGTGATCGGTGAGCACCTTGTCCCACACGAAGCCGCCCGGGTTGTTGCCCCAGAGGAAGAACTTCTTGCCGCAAACGATCTGGCGGTTCGCCACGTGGACGGTCCCCATCTGCTTCCCGTGATCGTACCCGGCCAGAAAATCATTGTCCGGATCGACCGCGAAAATCGAGCGATGGTCCGAGGTGAAATTCTTCCACCAGCTCAAGTCGGCGATTTCGTCGATCGCCACGTTCGGCCTTCCCATCGGAAACCGCGTGAAGTAGGTCTTGTGGTGGTCCATCCCCACGCGGCAGGAGGGCGGGAAGATGACTTGATAGTCCGGGCCGCAGTGGACCGACACGTTGGCCCAGTAAAGCATCGACTCGATGTACGGCCGGCGGTTCATGAACAGGCAGTCGGCCTCCAGGTACGAACGCCCCGGATGCATCGTCAGGCCGATCGACCACTTCATGCGGTGGCGGAGCTCCGTCTCGCCGATCCAGATCGTCTTGCTCCCGTCGGCGTTTTCCGCAAGCGCGTAGTCAACCGGCATGAACGTGGTGGCGCGGTGGTGGTGCGGGAAGTTCCACTCCACGCCGCCGGAAGTCCACGCGCCCAGCATGCCGATCAAGGCGGGCTTGATCACCGATTGCCGGTAGAAAATCTCAAAACCGCTGTCCTTGTCCGTGAAACTGAAAAGCCTGCCGCCGATCTCGGGCAGCAACGACATCTCCAGGTACTCGTTTTCAAGACGGAGCGAGGTGTAGGTCTTCTCGACCTTCTCGTCGTGCAGCACATCTTGCAGCGGATAGGGATAGACGCGGCCCTGGGCGCCTTGATAGACGCGCCCCGTGTAGAAAATCGGGTTCTTGTCGCACGGCCCAGGCAAATACGTCGGCAGGGCCACCGTCGTCTCCTCGACCTTGACCTCCGCACGACCAGACGCTGCATTCGCGCCCGGGTCGTCGGCAACGTTCAACATCGCGTTGGGCCGGCGCGGCGGCGTGCGGTCGGCCGCGCTGGCCAACAGCGCCGGTCCGCACAGCAGGATCGCGGCCGCCAGGATTCGCAGCGGAATGGGATGGCTCATGTGATTTTCCAGAACAGGGTAGCCAAGATGGTGCGATTCAATGGGGAATGGTTCGCCCGGCGGCGCGGCGGCGTGCTCGGCGATGTTCCTACCGCGGACGCTCCCGCGCGGCTTGCTCGCAAAGGACCATTTCGGGTTTCAGACTGATCTTGAGGAACGGCCCCGCGTCAGTCCGGTCGCCGCGGCGGGCCGCGCCGAAATAGTCGGCGCGGAGCGGGGCCAGCCGGGGACACTCCATGATCGGCAAGTCGCCGCGGAGCGTCCAGTCCGCCGGCGAAAACTCCAGCGTGGCGGTGAACGTCCGGCTGTGCTCCTCGCAGCCGGTTTTCTGCCGCAAGGTTGCCAGGTCCAGCGGCTTGGCGCCAGGCGGATTAACGAACACGTTGTAGTCCGACTCGTTTCCCAGCCCCTCGAGCACGGTGGTTCCCCGCTCCGCGAAGCCATAGAACACGTTGCCCGCGACCCGGTTGTTCACCACGGAAGACATGCGTTTGGTTTCGATGTCGACCTCGCGTTTCTTCTCGCCGGGAGGCGGCATCTGCACGGGCGCCTTGGTGCAGCAGCCGAAGAGATTGTTGGCGATTGTCAGATCGCCGCAGTCGTGTTGGTAAAAGGCATGGGGCTGGCAATCCCAGACGATGTTGTGGTCGATCAGGTTGGGCCGGTACGACGCCTCCAGGAAGATTCCCCCGTAGGACGCCGACCGGACGCCAACGATCACGTTCTGGGTGATCCGTGCGTTGGCGTTGCTGTGGTCGGCCCACAGCCCCGGCGCCCCGATCGTGCCGCGGATCACGTTGCGCCGCACCAGCGCGTGCTTGAGGTAATGCAGCTTCATGCCGCCCGTTTCCCAGAGTTTCTCGACGTCATGCCAGCCGGCGTCTTGGACATAGTTGTCTTCAATCAGCCCGCAAATCAGCCCCAGTCCCTGCATCGAGCAGATGCCGCAGTCGAAGAAGGCGTTGCGGCGGACGATAATGCCGACGCCGGCCAGCTTGGGCGTATCGGCCGGCACCTCGTAAGGGAGAAACGTCTGGCGCCGGCCGTAGTCCAAGCCCAGCCCGTTCACCTGGCGAACCACGTTGTTCTCGATGATCCAGTGGTGGCCCTGCTTCGTCGAGATTGCGCCCAACTGCGGCACGGGATAGCAGTTGGCCACGCGTTGGACAATGAACCCGTCCACTCGGATGAAGCCCAGCCCGGCCTGCTCCGGGGCAAAGGCAAAGCCGGAGGTGGTGATCTCGAAGGCGGCCGGGCCAGGTTCCTTGTCGCTGAATGGCCGCACGTGGATTCGCCGCCCGCCAGGCTCGACCCAATACGCGCCCAGCGCGTCGGCCAAGCGCTGGTATTCGGCAACCTGCTTCAGACGCCGGCCATCTTGAAACACCAGCCCTCTGGCGAGGGTGTAGGGCGGCTTGTCCCAGCCCTGCTTGATCGCCGCACTGTGCGTCATCAAGTTCGCGGTGGCGTTGGTCACGGCAAATGGGTTGTAACCCTCGAAGTACGCGCCCGGCAGGTCGATCATCCAGGCCTTGGCGACCGGCGTTTGTCCTACGAGGGATGAAGCTGCCCACTTTTCCCTCAGGG
>JAMOAF010000374.1 GCA_023621895.1 Planctomycetota bacterium | reverse complement strand
TGCGGCCTTTGGCCGCTTTCAAAGGCCGCAAAGCGGCCAAAAGCGGCGATGAATCGCCGCACTCCGAAAGAGCGGGCTAGTGCGGTTGCCAGCTCTCGCGGTACAGCGGCATGTAGCGGTAGTAGACCTCGAGGGTCATGATCGCCAGCGCGGTGTTGTAGAGCCGGCCCCCTTCCTTGGCGTGCTTGTGGTCGAAGTACCAACTTCCCGCCTCGTGCCCCTCGCCGGCTTGAGTTGCGACGAGGGTGTCGCGCATCCGATCGTTCCAGCGTTTCCATTCCGAGCCTTGCCAGTGATGCAGCACCTGGGTGGCGTAGTAGTTGTAGTACATATCGTCTGGCGAAGGGCCGGACTGATCCAGGTAGCGGACGCCCTCCTGGAGGCCGGGGTGGCTCCGCGGCCAACCGAGATACATTCTGCACAACAGCCCGATCGCGGTGGTTGAGAGTCGGGCGGTGCGGTCGAGGTAGCCGTAGCGGGCGCCGCCTTCGCTCTCGACGCTATCGAGAAAGCGATTGACAAGCAGCACGGTGGGCGACTTGACGTGCAGCCCGGCCATTTGCCCGCTCTTGAGCGCCATGAGTTGCCATCCGGTGACGGTGGTGTCGCCGGGCTGGCCGGGATTGTAGCGCCAGCCGCCTCCCTTGGGGTCCTGGGCATACTCGATGAAGCCGAGAGCGCCTTGAGCGACATCCTTGATCGACTCATCGCCGGTCATTGCGTAGGCTTCGCAGAGCACGATCGCAGCCAGTCCCTGGGCATACATCGTGCCTTCCTGCAAATCGATACCGTTCGAGGTCACCATCGCCCGCGAGCGCAGGTAATACAGGCCCCGCTCGACGGTTTGGCGATGTTGGCCATTCTGGTGCGTGTAACCGGCTCCGAGAAAGGGCGCCAGCGCCAGGGCGGTGGCGGCGGTGGAACTGGTGTTCGACCCCGGATTCCGGCAGAGCCCGCGGCAGAGCCCTTCGCGGTGATCGAAGCTCCAACTGCCGTCTTTGCGCTGGTGGGCGGCCAGCCACCACAAGCCGCGTTCGACGGCGGCCTCGCTGGCGTCGGTGCCGCCGTCGCCCGCCAGGCGCGAGCGGGCCTCGGGACTGCGCCCCTCCAACCCGGCGCCCGACATCCCGCCGACCGGCTGCCCCCACTCTTCCGACCGGAGGGGACTGGCGCCGAACTCGAAGGGGGCCTTCTTGCCTTCGGCAACCTCGTAGAACGGGCTGACGTCGGGAATCTCCGCCGGGAGCGGCGACAGTTGGGCGTCGGGTTTGCGGAGGCCGGGCTCGACGCGCGCGATGCTCACCAGCGGCTCCGTGGCCAGATCGGGCTGGTCAACCGCCGCCGCGAGGATCAGCGAACCAACCGAGCCGGTTCCGGGCGGGGCGGAAAAAACGGTCAATGCCAGGAGGATCAGGCAGCCGGCGTGCACGAGGGCGCTGACAAGGAAGCTGACCAGGCTTCGTCTGCGGTCAGAATCGGCTGCCGCTTCGCCCGGCGCCGTTGCGATCGGAGGCGGGAGATTCTCCCCGAGCTGGGGCGGATTGGGAGGCGGCGGCGGGACGCGGGCCGCCTGGGAGGTTTTCTTGGATTCTAGGGGCGGCGCGGCGGCGGCAGATATTCCCTTGGAGGCCGCGGATGTGGAACTGCCCACTTCCGGCCGAGGCGCTGCGGGGGCGGTTTCCGCCCGAGTCTGGCATTTCGCGGAGGAATCCGGCACTTAAGCGTTATTTTCGCGTGACGTTGGCGGCTTCAATCGGGACGTGAGGGCACCGCTTGGGGGTGTCTGCAATTATAGGTTGGCCGCGCAGGCCCGGGCCGACCGTGGGTTGGCCAGGATGGTCAGCCCCACCGCCGCGGCGGGAAGGGCGGTCTTCGATGCCTCAAAGATGGGAATCGAGCCTTGAACCCTGCCCGATTATGAGGGGTTGGCCGGGCGCAAGTCAAGAAAGTGTTTCGCCGATGGGTTGACTCGCCACTCCAGCCGGCGGACAATCCCGGTTATTTGTTCCCTGTTTTTGAACGCGGCGCAAGTGGACATAAGGAATTGCGAAGGAGGGCCGGCCGCGATTTGCCGCGATCTCACCACGCGGCCGGATACAATGCAAGGGGAGCCTTCGATCATGATGGACCACCTGATGGGCCAAGCCGATCCGAGTGCCAGCCCAGCGGGAAGCACGATCGCCGCGGCGCTTCAAGATGCGGAAGCCCTGTATCTCTCGCTGGTCGAGCACATTCCGATCTGCATGTACCGGATCGACCTGAAGGGCCGATTGACGTTTGGGAACTCGGCGTATTTGAAGGATGTCGGCCACCCTCTGGAAGATCTCCTCGGAAAGACCGTCTTCGATATATTTCCCCTGGAAGAGGCCCGAAAATACGATGCCGACGACCGCCGGGTGATCGAGACGGGCGAGGTTTTCCGCGACGTGGAAGAGCACCAGGCCCGAGGCGAGGTGATTTACGTCGAGGTCTTGAAATTCCTCGTCCGCGATCACTTGGGCCGACCCGTCGGCGTCCAGGGGCTTTACTGGGACGTGACCGCCCGAAAACGCGCCGAGGACCAGGCGCGGAAGACGATGGCCGAACTCGAGCGATCCAACAAGGATCTCGAGCAGTTCGCCGCCGTGGCCTCGCACGACATGCACGCCCCCTTGCGCCGGATTCTGACCGTGTGCCAACTGCTGGAAAAGCACTGCCGCGACTGCCCCAACTCCGAGACCGGAGAGTTCTACGGCTTTATCGTCTCCAGCGCGAAGCAGATGCAGGAACTGATCGAGGACCTGCTGGCCCATTCCCGTGCCGGGGCGTTCAACAAGCCGCTCGAGCCGATCGACTGCAATCGCGCGGCCCGCGCCGCCCTGTCCAACCTCCAGCTCGCCATCCGCGAAGCCGGCGCGGAGGTTCACCTGGACCCGCTGCCGACCGTTTTCGCGAACCACGTGGAAATGGTGCGACTGTTCCAGAACCTGATCGCCAACGCCGTGAAGTATGCCGCGAAGAAGACTCCCCGAGTCGAGATCTCCGCCGAACCCCGCCAGTCCCACTGGCTGTTCCGCGTCAAGGACGAGGGAATCGGGATTCCCGCCAATCAGCGGCAGAGAGTCTTCGAGGCGTTTCACCGCTTGCACAGCGAGAGCGAATACCCGGGAACCGGCCTCGGCCTGGCCACCTGCAAGAAGATTGTCGAGCGCCTCGACGGCAAGATCTGGGTCGAGCCGCGACCCGGCGGCGGCAGCGAGTTCCTGTTTACGATCCCAAACCGCGCGCCGCAGGCCGATCCGCCGGAGCCGGCGCAGTGATTTGACCGGTAACGCGCAATTTCTTACAAGGACTCCTCGATGCTCCGACCGAAACCAGCCACGACATGCCTGCTGGCAAGCCTGCTTCTGGTGATTCTGGCGGCTGCCGGCCGCGGCGGCGAGCCGCAACGGACCTATTTGCTGGAGAGGGTTGACGAGGCGGCCGTCGTGCAGATTTACTGCGATGGCTTCGAATCGTTGCCCCTGGTGCAAAAAAGGCTTATCTACCATCTCTACCAGGCAGCGCTGGCCGGCCGCGACATTTTCATCCACCAGAAATACGGGCATTCGCTGCTGCTGCGCGACCTCGTCGAAGAAATCTACACGCACGCCGA
>JAMOAF010000679.1 GCA_023621895.1 Planctomycetota bacterium | reverse complement strand
AAGGCAACCTTGCCTATGACTGCGACTATGGCGAGATCTGGATCAAGGGCGGCGCGAATGCCACCAGCCGGATGGTCAACAACGTGTCGCTCGGGGCGCTGTTCAACTCCGGTGGCGTCGCCCAGGAGAACATCCACAACAACCTCTTCTCCTCCGCCGCCAGCGAAGTCACCGACAAGGAGAGCAACATCTGGTGCTCCAGCATCCAGCGGTTCGACTTCGACAGGAACTTCGTGGACCCCGTCAACCATGATTACCGGCTACAGTCGGATGCGCCGCTGCGCGGCAAGGGGCCCGGCGGCAGTGATCCCGGACCCTTCCCCTTCCAGGCGGACGTCTTCTTCGTCAGCCCGACGGGGGATGACAGCGCCTCGGGCGCCTGCGTCAGGGAGGCTTGGCGGACGCTGGCGAAGGCGGCCAAATCAGCCCAACCCGGCGAGACCGTCTATCTCCTGTCCGGCGCCTACCACGAGTCGCTCGAACCGGCGCAGTCGGGGACTGCGCAGCGGCCGATTGTCTTCAAGCGAAGGGGACGCGACAAGGTGGTCCTGGACGGTCGCGGTGAGCTGGAGATTGGCATTCGTCTCAACCAGCGCGACCACATTCACGTCGAGGGTCTGGCGATCACCGGATTTACGTCGCAGGGCCTGCTGGCCGACCGCGGCGCCGGGTTGGCGGTCAGCGACTGCCTCGTGGTGCGCAACGGGGAGGGCATGGCACTGGCTGGGGCAGAGGGCTTCTCGATCACCCGTTGCCTCTTTCGCAACAACAGCACGGTTGGTCTGCGGCTGCTCGATTGTCGCGCCACGGGCGGCGAGCTGGCGGGAAACGTGTTCGACCGGAACAGCGGAGCGGCCCTCAGCGTCGATCAGCCGACGGCCGTCGGCCTCTGGTCGAACTACAACAACTTCGTGCCGGGCGCCAACCTGAATCTGGCCGGCAAACAGGCGCTAAATCTGGCGGCCTGGCAACAGGCCACCGGCTTCGACCCGAACTCTCTGGCCGTGCAGCCGGCGTATCGAAACGCCGCGGCCGGCGACTTCTCGCTCCGGGATGGCTCCCTGCTGGCCGGTCGGGGGCCGCTGGCCACCAACATCGGGCCGTACAAACGCGACGCCCGCCCGGTACCCTTGCCGATTGCGGGAGCGACCGTGCACTCGGTCACCGCCACGACGGCCAATATCGAGTGGTGGACGCCCACCCAAGAGGCCACTACAACGCTGGAGTGGGGCACCACGCCGGCCTGCGACAACAAGATCGAGAACATCCGCGACGGCACGATCTTCCATACCGCCAGCCTCTGCGGCCTGAAGCCCGGCACGAAGTACTACTACCGGTTGTCGGCGTCGGCTCCCGCGACCGAGTTCCAGATCAACACGCACCTGGACCGGTTGGAGTCGGGGAAAACGAGTCAGCCGGCTCAATCTGAACCGGCCGGCTTCGAGACTCTGCCGGAGGACGCCCCGGGGCGCACCTTCCATGTGGCCGTCGACGGCGATGATCGCCGCGACGGCCTGACAACGGAGACAACCTGGCGCAGTCTCCGCCATGCCGCCGCGCAGGTGCGGGCCGGCGACACGGTCCTGATCCATGCCGGCACCTACGAGGAACACGTGCCGGTCCGCGCGACCGGCGACGCACAAGCGCCGATCACCTTCCGGGCGGCCCCGGGCGAAAAGGTCTGGCTGGACGGCAGCGGACAGAAACGCCCCTGCGCCATCCGCCTGGCCTACAAGAGCCACGTGCGCCTCGATGGCCTCTCCCTGCGCAACCTGCGCGCCTCCAGCTACCAGAACGCGGCCGAGGTCGGCGCCATTCAAGTCATCGGCGGCGCGCACAACGCCGTGAGCCGCTGCTTCTACGACGGCCGGGCGAAGACCTACATGCCGTACTTCATCCAGGGTTCGGAGACCAGCAACTTGCTGGTGGAGAACTGTGTCATCATCAACGGCTGGAACGGCTCGGCGTTCAGCCACTGCGCTGACCTGACGATTCGACATTGCGTGTACTACAACTGCTTGATCCAGTCGCTTCACTTCTACAACAATGCCGACGCGCGGGTGACGCTGTCGCACAACATTTTCTGCGACAACATCCCGCAGAAGCACCGCAACCCGGTCGGTTGGATTCGAAACATCGAAGCGTTGCGCGCGGACCACAACTGCTACTTCATGCGCTCTGCCGTCGACGAGAAGGTCCTTTTTTCCTACGCGCGGGTTCATGGCGAGCTGGAGCCGGCGGAGCTGAAACTGGGCGACCTGCGGAGCCGGTTTGGCCAGGACACGAACTCCGTGTTCGCCAACCCGGACCTGCCCGTGGTCAAGGAGCTGCCGCTTACATACGCGACGGATGCCGACTACCATCGCCTCGAAATGCACCGCACTGGTGATGCCCGCGATCCGTTGGACTTTGCGGATTTCATGGCCGCGGCCTCGGGACCGGCAGGCAAGGCGGCCGACGGGCAGCCGATCGGCCTGGACCCGAAGGCCTTCGACGGGCGAGCGGCGGAAGCGAAGTGATCCGAAGCGCAAGCGAGCCGAGCCGGCGCCGGCCCGTGCCCAGGGGGCTGACGCTTGCCTGGGCTCGAGTTGCCCGTGCCGTTCTGGATGCCGCCGAGCGGCGCCTGGAACGACGAACCGTTGCCTGGTAGGCTGGGAGGGTTCCCGGGCTGGAGCTTGGGAGCCAGGAGAAGAATTTCCATGCTCAGGGGAGAAGTACCATGCACCGTGCCGCAGTCTGCCTGATCCTGCTTGCGTCCCTGTTGCCGCTTCTCGGCTCAGGGCTCGCCGCCGCCGAGCTTGGCATCGAGGACTTCCGCTTCGATGGGCCGCTGGGCTCCGAAGGGGCGCGGATCGAGAAACTCGATGCGACCCATTTTCGCGTCACGCTGGGCCACGCCCCGACCCATCCCGATTGGGCCAACAACTGCCAGTTCGAGATCGTCCGCCACGCGAAGGGAAACCCGCTGCGGCTGGATGTGAAGTTCGACCACCCCAAGCCGCAGTTCGCCTTCGATGAATATTTCCACTCCTGGTCATACGATGGCCGGCAGTGGCAGCCGATCCAGTGGGAACGGCGGAGCAACGGCAAGGAGAATCGCCTGCTGTTTCCCCCGTTCGAGCAGGACCGGGTCCGGTTCGGGCTCCAGGCGCCGATGTCGTACGAAGACGCGGCGGAGATGCTGGCCGCTTGGGCCAAACACCCGCACGCCACGCTTCACGACCTCGGCAGATCGCTGGAGGGGCGCAAATTGCAGCGGCTGGAGATCACTGATCCCGAGAGCCCGCACCCCCGCGAGAAGCGCTGGGTCCACTATTTCGCCAATCAGCACCCGGGCGAGCACAACTCGCAATGGCGGATGATGGGCATGATCCAGTGGCTGCTCAGCGACCGGGGCGCCGAGTGCCGCCGCCGGAGCATTTGCCACTTCATCTTAATGATGAGCCCCGATGCGCCGTCGAAGGGGTGGTATCGTGTCAATCGCCAGGGCGTCGACATGAATCGCTCCTATCGGATCGAGGGGGCCGATGCGCAGAGCCAGGCCCACGAGGCCTACGTGGCTCAAAAGGACCTGGAAGGCCTGATGGCGTCTTCCGCGCCGGTGACCGATATCTGGTCGATGCACACCTGGGGCGGCATGGTCGACCCGATCCTGACACCGGGGCCGGAGATCGGCGCCGTGCTGGGCCCAAAGGAGCAATTCCGCGAGATTCTCGGCAAACAGGACCCGAACCGGCTGATCAAGCCCCTTCAGTTCAGCGAAGACCGGGGAGGGACAACGTGGAGCGGCGGCCCAGGCCAGCAGTTCAAAATCACCGCCGTTCTTTGCGAAGGCGCAGGCGCGATCTTCACCAAGGAGCAGAATATCGAATCGGGCGAGTGCCTGATCCGGGCGATTGCCGAGTACTACAGCGGCACTCGCCGCTGACCGTGCGAGAGAGAACAAGATCGCTTTCTTTTGGACCTAGATCTGGAGAAGCATTACCATGGCGATGAACTGGAGAATCCGACGACGGGAATTCCTGGCCGCTGGGGCGGCCGCATCGGCCCCGCTCGTGTTGGGCCCGGGCGTGCTCGCGGCGCCAGCGAAGAAGGGCGCCAATGAGCGAATCAACGTCGGGCACATTGGCTACGGCGGCCGCTCCCGCGGGCTGGCTAAAGAACTCGGTCCGCTGGTCGAGGCTGGCGAAGCACAACACGTGGCCGTCTGCGACGTCGACGAAAAACGCCTCGCCCAGGGTCCGCAGGACCTCGGCCCCCAGGTCGACGTCTACCGCGACTACCGGTACCTGCTCGACCGCAAGGACATCGACGCAGTCGTGATCGGCACGCCGGACCACTGGCACGGAGTCCATTTTGTCCACGCGGCCGAGACAGGCAAGCATATTTATTGCGAGAAACCGGCCTGTTGCACGATCGAAGAAAGCAAGGCGATGGTCGCCGCGGCCAAGAAGGCCGGAATCGCCAGCCAGATCGGCTCCCAGGGCCGTTCCCAGCCGGAAGCCTACCTGATGCACCGCTACCTGGCTAACGGCGTGATCGGCAAGGTGCGCCACGTCGAATGCTTTCATTATCCCAGCCCGGTCGACACGTCGAAGACGGCCGACAGCGAGCCGCCGGCGGAATTGGACTGGGACCTCTGGCTCGGCCCCCTGCGGTGGCGGCCGTACAACGCAAGGCACCTGCCTGGGGTGTTTCGGTGGCTGCTGGAATCGGGCGGCGGCCAGATTCGCGATCGCGGCGCCCACGTGATGAGCTGCGCCAAGTACTGGATGAACGCCGACAAGCAGGGGCCCGTGACCGTCGAGGCAACCGGCACCTCGCCCGAGATGGGGCTCTGGGACAGCGCCGTGCTGATGAACGTGAAATACACGTTCACCAACCCGGACTGGATCATGACTTGGACCCAAATGCCGATGGAGGAGATCTCCAAGCGGTTTCCGGCCGAGGAGCGGACCGCCGCCGACCTGGCCGAGGAGGGCGTTTCGAAGATCAGCCGGCCGGGTTACGGCGCCGTCTACCACGGCGAGAACGGCGCCTGCATGCACTGGGGCGGCGACGGCGGGACGTGGGCGGAGCGCAAGGTTCGCCACTGGCAGCCGCCTGCCGGCGCCGTGGACGTCTACAAGAGTCCCGGCCACATGCAAGACTGGTTCGCCGGCATCCGCACCGGCAAGAAGTGCATCATGGATATCGAGTACGGGGCGGGCGTGGCGAATCTCTGCATTCTCGCCAATCTCTCGTTCCGGCTCGGCCGCCCGCTCCAGTGGGACGAGAGCAAGTGGGAAATCGTCGGCGATGAGCAGGCCCGGTGCCTGATGAGCCGTCCCCAGCGGCATCCCTATCACCTGTAACCCGGTCTCTCCGAGGCGCGGCTGAGATGCTGATCGCCAGTGGCACAAACCCAGACACTCGTTTTTCGATGCGAGGATCATGATATGGAACCGTTCACCCTTGCCCTGCTGCTTGAGAAGATTCAAAGCGACGATCCGCTGATCCGGACCGACGCTTGGCAAAAGGCCGGTTCGATCGGCCCGCCGGCGCTGATTCCCTTGGCGATTTTGGCGGCCGAAGCGGAATTGGAGATCGCCCGCGCGGCCCGCCGCGGAATGTGGCAGATCGTTCACACGGCCGGCGCGCCGGGCGCCGAGGACTCCCGGCCGGCGGTCATCAAGGAGCTGCTGGACCTTCTCGGAGGCAACCGTCCCGCCAGCGTTCGGCGGGATATCCTCTGGATGATTTCGGAACTCGGGTGCGGCAAATGCGCCGCCGCGCCAGTCGCCGCGTTTCTCCAGGACGAGGCACTGCGCGAGGATGCCAGGTGCTCGCTGGAGCGGATGCCGGGCGAAGAGTCGGTCGCCGCACTCCAGGCCGCGCTCGAAACGGTTCCGCGAGAGTTCCAGTTGGCCATCGCCCATTCGCTCCGCGTTCGCGGGGTTGAGGTCAGCCTCGAAAAATACCCCTGTCAGAAACTCGTTCCGACGAAGAAGACGGCCGTAAAACGTGCCGGCGCAGCCTAGTCCGCCCCCGCGGGCCAGTGCCCATGCCCGCCACCCGGCAGGGTACTTACAGGCGCGCCTACAATAGAGCGGGCCTGAGAAATTGGGCAAGGTTCAATTTCCAATGCCCAAATGGGCAAGACTGGGCCGCTCGCCGGGAGCACTAAATCGGCCTGCGTGATTCGTGGAAAAAGCGGCTGTTATCCAGATAGCCGCGTGGGCTTGCTCCGCGCTTCGTTACGTACGGGTCGTGCCGCAGCGCAGGCGCGCCGCGGGGCAAGCCGAAAGCGGCTATCACGCTCTCATGAATTCCTCCCTAAAATCACGCAAGCTCACTTAGTCTGGCGGAACTTGGGTCTTGAACCTTGGATTTTGAACCTTGCCAGAAACTGCCCGGCAAGTAAGGGCGCGTACGAAAAACCAGGAGGAGGTTGGTTGATGAACGGAGCAGGATGGCCCAAGAGTCCGGCGCGATTGGCCGCCGGGCTGTTGATTTTCACGATGATTGGCGGCTCAGCCGCTGCCCAATACCGGGCGGAGGCCATCCCGGGTTCACCGCTGGGGGTCGGGCGGATCGAAATCCGTCTCCCCGAGGCGGAGTATTCTCCCGTGCTGGGAATCGACGGGCTGCTGGTCCGCGAACGGAATGGCCGCGTTTTTTACCCCGCGATCCAGCATCGCGAGATACCCGAGATCGTCACGAACACGCTGAAGAGCTCGCGCCGCCCGCTCGTGCAATTGTTTGGCGAAGTCCTCGATCAGCCTCCGACGGCGGTCGTGTATTTTCTCTTCGACGGCGACGAGCCGCTCGACCTGGCAATCCAATCGACGCGCGTCGAGCAGGTGATCGTCCGCCCGCGGCCCAACCCGCGCGGCTGGAGCCGCCTGCTGAAGGAGTGGTGGCAACACTTCGCTGACAGGCCGGGGCTCCTGAAGCAGAAGGACGACTATCCGCCGATCGTGCAGAACTACCTGGAAGCGACGCTTGCGCGGCGGCTGGGGCTGCCGCTGCCCGCCGAGCGGCCGTCTCTGCCGTGGAAACGGGATTTTCAAGAGCAAGTTGGCGTCTCGCTGGCAACCGAGCAGGTCAAGATCGAATTCGAGAGGCGGCGGATTCTCGGCAACCCGGCGCTGGCCGAGCCGGCCGACCAGGCGCTGCCCGCGGCAATCGCCGCAGCCCCCACACCGCCGCCGGATGTGCCAGGCGAGACGGTGATCGAACCTTTGGCGATGCACGTGCCGGCGGAATGTCTCTACGTCCGTTTCGGCAATTTCAACAATTTCCTGTGGCTCCAGGATACGTTGAAGAAGTGGAACGGCGATGCGCGGAACCTGGTGTCGCTTCGCGGACTCGATTACGCGATGAGCGCCCGCATGGAGCAGGGGCTGGTCCTCCAGCAAACGGCCCTGTCGAGGCTTTTCGGGGCCACGGTGATTCAAGACGTGGCGATCATCGGAACCGACGCCTACTTTGCCGACGGCGCGGCGTACGGGCTGCTGTTTCAGGCCAGCAACAACATGCTGCTCGGCGCGGATTTCAACCGCCAGCGCGCGGAACGGCTCAAGGCCGAAAGCGACGTGACCGAGTCGGCGGTCGAGATTGGCGGCCGCAAGGTCTCCTTCCTGTCTTCGCCCGACGGCCGCGTTCGGTCGTTTTACGTGACCTCGGGCGATTTCCATTTCGTCACCCGATCGCGCCGGCTTGCGGAACGGTTTCTGGAAACGGCGGCGGCGCCGGAAACCGCGCTGGGCTCTGGCGCCGGCTTCCGCCACGCACGGACGTTGATGCCCACCGCCCGCGACGACACGGTGTTCGTCTACATGTCGGAGCCGTTTCTCGACAACCTGGTCAGTCCGGCCTACCGGATCGAGACCGCGCGCCGCCTGGAAGCGCTGGCCGATATTGAACTGGCCTCGCTGGCGCGCTTATCCGCCCGCTCCGCGGGCCATCCTTGCGACTCGATCGAGGCCTTGAAGAAGCACGGCCACCTTCCGCCGGAGTTTGGAGTCCGGCCCGACGGCAGCCAGGCGGTCGTCGGCGAGGAGTTGGTGGTCGATTCGCTCCGCGGGCGACGCGGCGCATTTTTGCCGATCGCCGACGTGGCCGTCGACCGAGTCACGGCGTCGGAAGCCAGGGCCTACGCCGCGTTTGTCGATTACTACCAGCGCCACTGGGGCAATCTCGACCCGATCATCGTCGCCGTCAAGCGCTCGGCCGAGGGGAAGAATCGCGAGCGGGTGGTGGTCGACGCCCGGATGACGCCGTTTTCCAGAGCGAATTTCACACGATTGCAGGAGAAACTGGGACCGGCCGACACCCTCCAGCTTGAACCGGTCGCCGGGAACTTTGCCAGCTTCGAGGCGATTTTGGCGGATGGGCGCATCTTCGGCGGGCTTCAGGACGTCGGCTCTCCGATCCCCGAAGGAATCCTGTCGCTGCTGCCGAGGAATTTCTTCCCGCAGTTTCTGGTCGGCTATCTCGGGTCGCGCGGCCCCTTGGGTCCGCTGCGGCTGCTGAACCTGGGGTTTCCGCCGCCCGATCCGGCCGGATTCTCCAAGAGCCGGATTGGCGGATGGCGTTTGCAGGCGGGCGAGTTCACGCTGTTTTCATTCCAGCGCGAGATTCTCGCGGCCGTCGCGCCGCGGCTCAGGTTCCAGGAAGCCTCCGAGCCCGCCCAGATTCGCCTCCAGGTCGACGATGTCTCCGTGGCCAGCGTGATGCCCGCACTGAACAATTACCTCCACGGGCGGACCGCGGAGACCAGCCGCGGGAACCTCCGTCTCATGCACGCGCTCGAGCAGCAGCTTGGAGTGCCGCTGGAGGAGTGCCGCGAGACGGCCGAAAAGCTGCTCGACGCAAAACTGGTCTGCCCGCTCGGCGGCCAGTACGCCCTCAGCCAGTCGCCGGCCGGCGTCGGTTTCTGGACGTCGACGGCGCTGGCCGAGTCGCCGCCGGCGAGTGTGCCGGGCGCTGAGACAGAAGCGTTCCTCGCCCCGCCGCTGAATTGGTTCCGCGGTCTGACGGCCCGCGTGCACGTGATGCCCGATGCGCTGTCGGTTCACGCGGAAGTGGTCATGCAGTCGCCAAAGTGAAGCGAGGGGAACGCGATTTGAAGAAGTCGATCCGCGCCCGTTTTGACGCCGTGCTTGAAGACGTGCTCGAGGAGTTGCCGCCCAGGATTCACGAGCTAATCGACCTGGTGCCGCTCCACGTGGAAGACTACCCATCCGCCGAGGTGATGAAGTCGACCGGCGTCTCGCGGCGCGACGAGCTCTGCGGGCTGTTTACGGGCATCCCGTTGACCGAGCACAGTGTCCTCCACTCGGGTCAGTTGCCCAACGTGGTGACGATCTACCGCGAGGGAATCCTGGCCGCCGCCCGAGACGATTTCGGCCGCGTCAGCTACGATAATCTGTTTGAAGAAATCCGCGTCACCGTTTTGCACGAGCTGGCCCATCACCATGGTTTGGATGAAGAAGAATTGGAAGAGATGGGGTATTAGGGAAGGGTTCAGGGTTCAGGGTTCAGTTTTCACCTCGTTCCCAAGCTCCGGCTTGGGAACGCTCGCTTGCGGCCGGCGTCAAGCGGCGCCTGGAATGATGAAATCCATATCTGTGAGATGGCAACGTTCCCAAGCTGGAGCTTGGGAACCGGGAGGTTACAAGTCACAGGCTGATCGCCGATCGCTGACGGCTGACAGCTATCCAACTCGTTGAGGTTCACGCATGACCAATCCCGATGATCCGCGGCTGCTGCGGCTTGCCGAAGAGGATAACGTCTGTGCCGTTCGCTCGGTCGTGCCGCTGGGCGAGTCGATCCGAATTGCCGGAGTGGAGTACCCGGTGACGGCGGAAATACCGACCGGCCACAAGATCGCGGTCCGGCCGATCGCCGCCGGCGAGAAGGTCGTCAAGTACGGAGCGCCGATCGGATCAGCCACCCGGCCGATCCAGCCCGGCGACTACGTTCACACCCACAATCTCAAAAGCGACTATCTGCCCACCTACACGCGGCAGAGCGGCAAACACCACCTGGACTGAAGGGAAACCTGTAACTTGGAGAAGCGCGGGACACGAACCGCCGAGCCCCGGAAACAGGCTATCCGGTGCACCTGCATACCAAGCCCCAACGCCTTTATCCTTGGAGTTGACAGACAATGAACGGTTACGCGAGGCCCGCCGGCCGCAAGGGGATTCGCAACGTGGTCGTGGTGGCCTACCTGGTCGAATGCGCCCACCACGTGGCGCGCGAAATCGCGCTCGCCTACCGGCAGCGCGGAGTCCACCTGATCGGTTTTCCCGGGTGTTTTCCCAATGCCTATGCCGACCGGATCATGAGGCAGGTGACCACGCACCCCAACGTGGGCGCGGTCCTGCTGGTCTCCCTCGGTTGCGAGAGTTTCGACCGCGGCGGCCTTGCGGAAACGGTCGCGGCCTCGGGCCGCCCCGTCCACACGGTCGTGATCCAGGCCTCGGGCGGAACCACCGCATCGATCGCGGAAGGGCGGAATTGGGTCGAAAAAGCGCTCCAATCGCTCGCCGCCACGCCCAGAGTGCCAATCGATCTGAGCGAGCTGGTGGTGGGGGTGATTTGCGGCGGGTCGGATGCAACCAGCGGCCTGACCGCCAATCCGGCCGTCGGCCGCGCCAGCGACCTGCTCATCGAGCAGGGGGCCACGGTGATCTTCGAGGAAACCGGCGAGTTGATCGGCTGCGAGAAGTTCATGGCGGCTCGGGCGGCAAGCACGGAACTCGGGCGGGAGATTATCGCCTCGGTTGAGAAGGCGGCTCGCTATTACACCGCCTACGGTCACGGCAGCTTCGCACCCGGAAACGCCGAGGGGGGACTGACCACGATCGAAGAAAAATCGCTCGGCGCGTACTCCAAGAGCGGCAGATCGACGATTTGCGGCCTGATCAAGCCGGGCGAGGTCCCGCCGCGCGGCGGTCTCCACCTGATGGATGTCGTGCCCGACGGCGAGCCACGTTTCGGCTTCCCCAACATCTCCGACAACGCGGAGATCGTCGAGATGATCGCCTCGGGGGCCCACGTGACGCTGTTCACCACCGGCCGCGGCTCGGTCGTCGGCTCGGCGATCTCGCCGGTGATCAAGGTCTGCGCCAATCCCGAGACCTGGCGGCGGATGGGCGAGGACATGGACATCAACGCCGGCCGCATCCTCGATTGCGCCGCCGATCTCGACGAGGTCGGCAGGGAGATTTTCGATTGCGTCGTAAAGACGTCCGCCGGCCAGCCCACCCGTTCGGAAGCCCTGGGTCACCAGGAATTCATCCTCACCTACAAGTAGATTGTTGGCTGACGCTCGGCGAGGTCCGGGGTGAGCGCTCGCCGCTCACCGGGACTTCTTCCTTTTCGACTTTCGACGCTGGTGGAACTCGTATGGCGGAATCCGGCGATGGAGTTCTGAATCATCCGCTTCGTCGTCAAGTTCGTCGTCGTCCTCGTCGTCGTCCATCTCATCGTCGAGTTCGTCGTCCTCGTCGTCGTCCATCTCATCGTCGAATTCGTCGTCGTCGTCCTCATCCGATCTGAGGCCGGAAGGCATGAGAAAGGTGGACGCCAATCGCTGGAGCAAGTCAATCGCTCCCCAAGCGAAGATCGCACCGGCCACGATTCCAGCCGCCAGGTCAACCCCCGGCAGGACTGCCGATAGCAGAAAGGCGATCGCGACCCCCAACACAATCAACACGGCGGCGGTCACCGAAAACAGGATAAGCAGACCGACGATGGCGCCAAGAACACCTTTCACGCGCAAATCCTTTCACGAAAACGTTGGTTTTGATCCGGCTGCTGCTGCGTCAGGCAGTGGAGCGTTCCCAGGCCCAGAACGAGGTCCACGGCGTGAATGCCAACCACCGTCCGGTCTGGAAACAGCTCGGCAAGGATCCCCAGGGCCTGGCGGTCGGCCGGGTCGTTGAACGTCGGCACGAGCACGGCCGCATTGCCAATATAGAAATTGGCATAGCTGGCGGGCAAGCGCTGATCGCGCCAAAAAAGCGGTTCGGGCGCCGGCAGCGGGACGACCTCGATCGGCGAGCCGTCTTCCAGCCGCATCCCGGCGAGCCGCTCGAAGTTCTCGGCAAGTGGAGCGTAGTCAACGTCGTTTGGGTCCGCCGACTGAACCAGGACGACGGTCGTGGGATTCACGAAGCGGCAGACGTCGTCGACATGCCCGTGCGTGTCGTCGCCGGCGATCCCGCGGCCCAGCCAGAGGATGTTTTTGACTCCGAGATAGCGGCGGACGGCGATTTCAAAGTCTTCGCGGCCCAATCCCGGGTTGCGGACCTGGACTTGGGGATCGAGGTAGCATTCCTCGGTGGTAAGCAGCGTGCCACGCCCGTTGACGTCGATGCCGCCCCCTTCGAGGACGAACTTGCGGCCGCCGGACTTCGCGTCAAACAGGCGCTGCCCCGTCAAACCGGCGGCGAAGGCGGGCACACGCGCATCCGAGCGCCAGTTGTCATAGCGGGCCCAGCCGTTGAAATGAAAATCGACAATCGCCGTTTCGGCTCGGCCCCGCCTCTGGCGGCGGACGAAGATCGGCCCGCAGTCGCGCATCCAGCCGCGATCCGTCGGGCAGTGGAGGAATTCGACCTGCCGGATGTCGGCTCGGGCGGTTTCCAGGATGCGTCTCGCACGGGCCTCGGCCGCCGCCGATCCGACGAGGATGCGGACCTTCTCTCCGACGGCGATTTTTCGCACCATCTCGCCATAGACCCAGCCGATCGTGTTCATCTTGCCCGGCCAGTCCGTCGCATTCTGCGGCCAGCTCAGCCAGGTCGCTTCGTGCGGCTCCCATTCCGCGGGCATCGAGAAGCCCATCTGGGCTGGTGTTTTTTCCTTCATGTCTCTTCCGATTCTCCCGCCCTTTCCCTGCTTCCCAAGCTCCCGCCCATCCTGGTTCCCAAGCTTTCCTGGTTCCCAAGCTCCAGCTTGGGAACCTCTGCCCCTGCCACCACCGGCCGATCGCCGCCGACCTGTCCTTCCTGGTTCCCAAGCTCCAGCTTGGGAACCCCTGCCCCTGCCACCACCGGCCGATCGCCGCGGGTTTGTCCCGCGTTTGCCCACCAGGGTCCAACGCATCAAGCAAGCTTGCCGCCCAACCGCATCGCCAAGCGCCAGAGCGATCCGTAATGATCGTCATCCGGCTGCTGATGTCAAGCCATCGCAGAGGCGCGGGATGCCTTCGCGCCGGCCTTGGGCCCTTGCGTTTCCGGGATAATTCGCCTAGACTTGTCGGCGTTCTTTTCTCGCGCATGGCGGGCGATTGTGGCAACCCGGAGCACGACTTTCTCCATGGCGGCAACGCGCGGCGATTCGCGCGCGGCCGCTCCGATCCGCGAGGGGCTCGTCACGGTCCTACGCGGCGAGCAAGTCCCTGAATTGGGCTCGGCGCGGCGCCCATGCCGAGAAGGTCGGCGCCGACGGTCCGACAAGCGGCACGACCTTCAGCGGGATACCTGGAGGCGCGCCTGCCGATGGCGCCAAAATCGCAGCCGCGGAGTCGGGCTTTTCGCGGCCGCCGTGAACGGGCACGATCGCCCCCGCAAGCCGTGAGGAGAGAAGGAAGGGCATGAAAAAAAAACACCGCGCTGGCAAAGCCGCATCCAACCCGCCCAACCCGCCGCAGCGGCACGAGTGCCCGCACAAGGCCAAATTCCTCTCCGGCAAGCGGATCCTTCCCAAGGGGATCACCGGCAAGGAGAAGCTCGGCGAGTTGATGTCGAATGCGTACCTCGCCTACAACTCGGCCCGGTTGCTCGAAGGCTGCAAGCTGTTTACGGAGAAGATGCTCGAGCCCGACGTGACGGTGGGGTTGACGCTCTCCGGGGCCTTGACGCCGGCCGGGCTGGGCTGCTCGTGCGTCGTCCCCTTGATCAAGGCGGGTTTCGTCGATTGGATCGTGGCCACCGGCGCGAACCTCTATCACGACCTGCACTTCGCCTTCAACCTGCCGCTTTACACCGGCAGCCACCTGTTCGACGACAGGGAGCTGCGCGAAAACGACGTGGTGCGAATTTATGATGTCGTCCTCAGCCACTCCGATTGCCTGCTGGCCACCGACGAGATCCTCCTTGAGATTCTCCTTCAGCCCGACTTCCAGAAAGAAATGGGCACCGGCGAGCTGCACCACAAGCTCGGCCGCTACGCCGCCGAGTGGGAGCAGAAGGCGGGGCTGAAGGACGTCTCCGTGCTGGCCGCCGCCTACCGCCGCGGCGTCCCCTGCTATACCTCGTCGCCGGGCGACTCGGGGATCGGGATGAACGTGGCCGGCGTCGAAATCCGCGGCAGCACGTTGCGGATCAATCCCTCGATCGACGTCAACGAGACGGCGAGCATCGTCCTGGCGGCTAAGCGGTCGGGAGGCAAGTCCGCGGTGATGCTGATGGGCGGCGGCAGCCCCAAGAACTTCATGCTCCAGACCGAGCCGCAGATTCAGGAGATTCTGCGGATCGACGAAGTCGGCCATGACTACTTCTTCCAGGTCACCGACGCGCGGCCCGACACCGGCGGCCTGTCCGGCGCCACGCCGCACGAGGCGGTCAGTTGGGGCAAAGTCGATCCCAACCGACTGCCGGACGCGGTCGTCTGCTACGCCGACACGACGATCGCCCTGCCGCTGGTCACCCACTACGCCCTGGCCAATCGCAAGCCGCGCCCCTTGCGGCGGCTCTACGACCAGCGGGAAACGATGGTCGAGGCGCTCGTCCGAGAGGCAACGGAAAAGGTGTCACAGCCGTGATTGACGCGTGACACATTCTCACGATCCCAAGGAGTTCCTAGCCATGAAGACTCTGCCGTGGATTGCCCAATCGCTGATTGTGCTTGCCCTGGTCTCTGGCGGGTCCGCCGCTGATGCAGGTGGACAGGAATTGAGTTGGCGGGCGGGTTTCGGACGCCGCGTGATTACTCCGAAAACCCCGGTGTGGCTGGCCGGGTATGGAACGCGGCGCGTACCGGACGGCAAGATCCATGACCTTTGGGTCAAGGTGCTGGCTCTCCAGGCGAAAGACGGCAAACGCGCGGTCATGGCGACCACCGATCACATGGGCATGTCGAAGACGATCTACGAGAGCCTTTATGCCAAGGTGAACCGGCGCTTCTCGCTGGACCGTTCCGAATTCATGCTCACGTTCTCGCACAACCACTGCGGCCCCGTCCTCAAGGACGACCTGGTCGACTACTACCCCCTGGACGATGAGCAGCGGCAACTGGTCGCTGAGTACTCGGACTGGATGGAAGACCAGGTGGTCGAGGCGGTGGCGGAAGCCTTGGACAACCTCCAGCCGGCGGAACTGCTCAAGGGGGAAGGCAAGTGCACGTTCGCCGTCAATCGCCGCGAGAACTCCGAGTCGGAGGTGCCCAAGATGTTGGCCGAAGGGTCGCCGCTGAAAGGCGCGGTTGATCACTACGTGCCGGTTCTCGCCGTCAAGGGCCAGAAAGGCGAGTTGCTGGGCATCCTGTTCGGATATGCCTGCCACCCAACCACCCTCTCGTGGACCCGCTGGTGCGGCGACTATCCGGGTTTTGCCCAGCTCAACCTGGAGGCGAACCATCCGGGCGCAGCCGCGCTGTTCTTCAATGCCTGCGGCGGCGATCAGAATCCCATCCCGCGCCGAAAATTGGAACTCTGCGAGAAGTACGGCAAGATGCTCTCCGACGCCGTCGAGAAGGCGCTCGCCCAGCCGCTCGAGAGAGTGTCGGGCGGGCTGCGGCCGGCCTTCGAGTTCGTGGACCTGGCGTATGACGAGCTCGTCACGCGCGAGAAGCTGCTGCCGATCGCCAACGGCACCAGCGCGCTGCACGCCCGGTGGGCGAAGCGGATGCTGAAGATGATCGAACAGGGCGCGACCTTCCCGACCGCGTACCCCTACCCCGTTCAGGCGTGGCAGATCGGCCACGAGCTGCTGTTGATCGGCATCGGCGGCGAGGCCGTCGTGGACTACTCGCTGCGGCTGAAACGCGAGTTCGGCCCGGGCACGTGGGTCTGCGGCTACGCCAACGACATGGCGGCCTACATTCCTTCGCGGCGCGTGTGGGAGGAAGGGGGCTACGAGGGAGGCCCGCACCTCGACGAGTACGGCCGCCCCGCTTGGCGCTGGGCGGGAGACGTTGAGGACCGGATTGCCGGCGCGGTGCACCGCGTCGTCAACAGCGTCCGCGGGGCATCCGCGCCTCGTTGAGATTGCTGGCCACCCTTGCGCAGGCGTGGGGCGAGGGCGGCCGGACAGGTTGGCCTGCGCGGCGCGCATCCTTACGGCGCCAGCGCGCTTGCACCCGCCGCTGCGAAGCCCGGCCGACTCCGCCAGGATGGTGCCGGGCCGTTTTCAGCGCCGCACCCGCGCGTTACCCTCCCAGATGCTCCAGATCTGCTCTTCGTCGGCCGGCTGGGCGTAGTCGGTCAGGAAGGTCGTCGCCAGGGCGCCGCTTGCCCAACCGAACTGGACCCACTTCTCCGGCTCCCAGCCCTTGAGAATCGCGTAGAGCATGCCGCCCACAAAGCCGTCGCCGCCGCCGATGCGGTCGAGGACCGTGATTTCGCGGGGCTCGACGACATACCAATCGTCGCCCTCGAACATCAAAGCGCCCCAGCGATGGCAGTTCGTGCTCACGACCTCGCGGAGCGTGTTGGCAAACACGTCGGCGTTGGGATACGCCTCCTTGGCACGGCCGATCATCGCCTTGAAGCCATCGATCTTGGCTGCCAGGTCCTTTCCGCCTGCCTCGGGCCCCTCGACCCCCAGGCAGAGCTGGAAGTCTTCCTCGTTGCCGATGAGGATGTCGGCCACGCCGGCGATTTCGTGAAAAATCTCGCGCAAGTTCTGCTCGCGCCCCTTCCAGAACGAAGCGCGGTGGTTCAGATCGAAGGAGATTCGGGTGCCGTGCTTCTTGGCGGCTCGGGCGATTTCCAGGCAGAAGGTCCCGGTTTCAGGTGAAAGCGCGGCGATCAACCCGGAAAGGTGGACGATCTGCACTCCCTCGCGGCCGAAAATCCGCTCCAGGTCGAAATCCTTGACATTCAGCGTCCGGCCGACCTCGCCTGCACGATCGTTGTGGACGCGAGGCCCGCGCGACCCGCAGCCGCTATCGGCAAGGTTGAACTGGTGACGGTAGCCCCAGGGACCGCCCTGCTCGACCTCTTTGCCCTCGAAGTCCATGTGGCGGCTGGCGAGGTTGTCCTTGATGAATCGGGCGATCGGGCTGCCTTTGACAAAGGTGGTCAGCACCTTGACCGGAAGCCCCAAGTACGACGAAATGCTCGCCACGTTCGATTCCGCACTAGTAGCTTGCATGACGAAGGTGTCGCTCGAATGCATCGGCTGGCCACCGACCGGAGTGAGTCGTACGCCCATGCTGGTGGGGACGATCAAGGAATAGGCATATTCTTTGCGCAGGTCGATGCCCATGGCACTCTCCTCTGGTTCGTTGCTGATGGAATCCCTCGGCAGGCTTGCCTCGCCCGGTCAAATACTGCATTAAACCGGATTTC
>JAMOAF010001090.1 GCA_023621895.1 Planctomycetota bacterium | reverse complement strand
GACTCCAAGACTTAAGCCGGCAGTTGCCCCAAGAATACCCCACTGAACGCTCGTGGCAATGAGACCCACGATCTTCTTCAAAACCGTGTCGCACATGAGCCGTCCTCGCACTAAACCTCGGGTTCCCAACGCCATTCCCAGAGTACGAAGTGCGTCGTGTATGGGTAAACCAACAGCGCGATGACTTCTCGATGCCGCGGGGCATACGCCAACGCTTTTCGCTGCCGATGTCGGGCGCGCGGCTCTTAGTCACCACGTCGGAGGCGTCCCCGGCATGGATCTGAAAACGCGGTCACTGGCCGTGGCCTCCACGAGGATGACCAACTCAGAAGGTGCTGTCAAGCAGAGAACTGCATTGTTTCATGGCACCAGCATCTACTTGCCAGGTTGACGCGTGCACCATCCAAAGAGGTTTCCCTCCCGATTCTCCGAACCCTGCGCAAAAAAACGCCGCACGGAAAACCGTGCGGCGCGAGGGTGGTCTGGGGTTCTACGCAGCCTGCGGCCAGTATTAATAGAATGCGCTCGATGAGCCGTAGGTCGTCGACGGATACGTCGCCGGGCTGGCCGAGTAGGGCAGGGCGCCGCTCGTCGTGGCCGGCTGGACCGTGGACGAGGGGTACCGGGAAGTGGTCCCGGGCGAGTAGCCGGGCTGCGCAGTGGGAGCGGTTCCCGGACTGGAGCTCGGCTGGATATACCCGATCGGCGGTGTATACGCGGGCACATTCGGCGGCTGGTAGCCGGTGACTCCCGGCTGATAGTTCTGGTAGTGAGGCCGCCGGGCTGCTCGGCAACGACGCGATTCCGCCCATGTCGCGCCGGTCCGTGGTAGCCGGAAACGCCGATCCGGTATACCCCCCCGGAGCACTGGGATTCGTCCCGTTATTCCACGAGCCGTACACGGCACTCGGGTCGACCTGATACGTGCCGGTGCTTGGGTAGGCGCCCTGCGAGGCGCCGGTGATCGCGCCCGCGGGCGACGGCAAGGACGACGCCTGGTAGGAGGCGGGTTGATTATAGGCCGATCCGCTGCTGGCATAGTAGGGGTCAGCCTGCTGTCCACCCGTCAAGGAGCGGCCAGCACCGCTGTGGGTGCTTGATCCGCCGGCCAGGGCGCCGGTTGAGAGCCCGGGATTCTGTATGTCGTAGCGACTGCCTCCCAGGCTGTAAGGGCTGGTTGAATCGCTTGGAGTTGTGCCCGTCAGCGAATTGCTCTTCGGCAGCGTGTAACCGCTCGGTGCCGTCGTGCCGGCATAGCCGTTTGGATCATACATGCCGTGCTGGGGGCTGGCGGCCAGGCTGGCGCCGGTCGCTGGCGAGGCATTTCGGGATGGGTCGGTCGTGCTCGAATACTGTCCGGCGAAGGCGTCCTTGGGCTGCTTGGAATCCGCGGCGCCCGCGCCGTACGGGCTGGGCGGCGCGAATCCGCCATCGGACTTGCTATCGGTCAAGGCAAGCCCGTCGGCCGACGGCAATGACACGTTGGGAGTCATTTGCGAGGGTTTGGGAACCGGTTTCGATTTGGCGAAGTACTTCATCGGATTCAGGCTGGCAACCGATGGCGACTTGCCACCCGTGCTGCTGCATCCGCAGACCAGCAATACTCCGAGAGCAACCACTATAGACCGCGCAACGAATTTTCGCATGGTCCGAATGTCCTTGGAAAATGCGCGACAAGGGGGAGTGCACCGAGAGAAACGACCTCCCTGTCTGGAAATGGTGCCTTAAAGTCCCGCATCGCCTGCTCTCGGCGCTCAATCCGAGTTGCCCCGCCGACTAGCCATGAACGGCTCGGGAATCGGACCTCGGCATACGGGAATCGCTGTGACCCTCGTCCCTGAGGGCTTTTTTTCGGTCTTTTCATCCAAATCCGCCGCCTGGTTGATCGAGCCGCGGATGGAATTCGGGTGGAGATTATAGTCGGCTGGGACGCGTGGTCAATCCCAGTTGTGTATCGACACAAATCTCCCGAAAGGTAGAATCGGCAGAATACTCCCCATTCAACACATAAAGGTTCCCGGAACGAGCCGGTGCCCCTCCAAAAAAAGGCGGCAGCACGGCCAACCCAGTCTGGATGGGCAACGGCGTGCTACCGCCCGAGTACTGCGCGGCGGACCACCCGCCGCGCAGGCAGCGGCCAACGGCAAGAACAAGTTACTCTGCTGACACCGAGGCGGCCACAACCAACTTCTCCCGCGAGATTGCTTCCTCGAAACGCCTCGCGACAGCTTCCCAGTCGATTACGTGGAAAAACGCCTCGACGTACTCCGGCCTCCGATTTTGGTACTTCAAATAGTAGGCGTGCTCCCAGACGTCCACTCCCAGCACCGGAATGTTCCCGTGCATCAAGGGGCTGTTCTGGTTCGGAGTGTCTTCCACCACAAGCGTCTTTTCAGGGGTCACGCTGAGCCATGCCCAGCCGCTGCCGAACCGAGCCAATGCGACCTGCGTGAAACTTGCCTTGAAGCTCTCAAAACCTCCGAAATGCTGGTCCAGGGCCATCGACAATGCCCCCCGCGGGGACCCTCCACCATTGGGTGACATGATCTCCCAGAAAAGGCTGTGGTTGGCATGGCCGCCTCCGTGGTTGCGGACCGCCGTGCGGATTTCTTCGGGCACTGTGTGGATCGCGGCCACCAACTCTTCAACGGAAGGATTGCCGATCTGGCGCCCTTTGATGGCGGCGTTCAGCTTGTCAACATACGTCTGGTGATGTTTCGTGTGGTGAATCTCCATCGTCTTCGCGTCGATGTGAGGTTCGAGGGCATCGTAGCCATAAGGCAACGCCGGTAGTCCGTACTGCATCGGATTCCTCCTTGCCAAGCGGCCAGCCCGCCCGAGAGCGCCGGCCTGCCGCGAACAGGTCGAAACAGAATTTTGACTGCTAACTCTGTTTTTAATACTAGCGCGGTTGGCGCCGCGGGCAAGGCGCGCTGCCAGGAAAGTAGCCGTCAGCCGTCAGCGGTCAGCCGTCAGGCATCAGCCGTCAGGGCATGTGGATTTTTCGAGAGGGGCACCAAGAACTGCCGAACGGCGTTTCACAACGAAGCCTGGGGTCGCGTATCGCGCAGCCCGACCCGCAGACCGAAGGAGTGCCCCATTGGGTCGCGCGCCCGTACAACCCTTCAAGGTTGACGTGTGTGCCACCCGCAGACCCAGGGTATCGCGCCAGCGCGGCTTACGTGAGCTTTCGCTTAGGCGCTTGATCGCTGATCGCTGATCGCTGACGGCTGACGGCTATTCCGAGCTCGCCAACGGCGGTCCGGCGACCCGGTTCCGCAGCAGGCCGACCCGCTCGATCTCGACCTCGACCAGATCGCCGGGGCGCAGATAGAGGGGAGGCGTGCGCGCCATGCCGACGCCTGGGGGGGTGCCCGTAAAAATCAGGTCGCCCGGCTTCAGCGTGGCCACACTAGACACGTAGGCGATCAACTCGGCAACGGGAAAAATGAGCTGATCCGTGCACGAGTCCTGCACCAGCCGGCCATTCAATCGGCACTTGATTCTGAGCTTGCCGGGGTAGCCGACTTCGTCGGCCGTGACCAGGGCCGGGCCGGTTGGAGCAAAACTGTCGAACGATTTGCCCAGCAGCCACTGGCCGCCGGGCTTGCCTTTCTGCCAGTCGCGCGCGGACACGTCGTTGCCGCACGTATAACCAGCCACGTGCGCCAGGGCGTTGTCGCGCGGTATGGCGCGCCCGCCGACGCCGATGACGACGACCAGCTCGGCCTCGTAGTCGACCTCCCGGCTCAGCTCCGGCAGGACGATCGGGTCGCCGCTGGCGCGGAGCGCCGTGGGCAGCTTATTGAAGATCACCGGCTCGCGCGGCGGCTGCATCCCGCTTTCAGCGGCATGATCGGCATAATTCAGACCCACGCAAATGATTTTCTCCGGCTGGGGCACTGGCGGCAGCAGATCGACCTGGTGAGAGGGAATGGCCTCGATCGCGCCCTCGGCGGCAATTGCGGCGCGCCGCAGCCCTTCGGCTCCCATCTCCAGAAGTGCCTTCATGCACCGCGGCAGGCCGGGATCGGCCTTGCCCAGGTCAAAGACTCGATCCCCTCGCAGAATCCCGATCCGCCCCGCTCCGTCCGCCCGAAACGACACCAATTTCATTCTCTGAGCTCCCTTGGCCAAGATAGTGCGAGACACGCGTGGAGTTCCGCATTACGGGCAAGGGCCTTGCCGGGGGGCAAGGCCTGCCTCCAGGCGGGTACGATCCTCTCTCGCGAGGGACTCCCGTGGCCTGCACTCGCCGCTTGACGACGGCAGCTTATCCGATCCTTACCATGCCGGCAAGCCGCTCGCCGGCATCGGTTTTCGACGCGAAAATCGGGCGGCCTCCGCGAGCGGCCACAGTTTGACCTTGGTCGGAATGCGCCCTAGGGTTTCCTTGGAAGAATCAGGCAGCC
>JAMOAF010001157.1 GCA_023621895.1 Planctomycetota bacterium | reverse complement strand
GGTTCGGGAAAGACTATTTCGACGAACTGCTGGAACGCATTCGCGAGATCAGGGCGAGCGAGCGCCGTTTCTACCTCAAGATCACCGACCTGTACGAACAGTGCAGCGTCGACTACGACAAGAACGCCGAAATCACCAAGACGTTCTTCAAGATCGTACAGAACAAACTGCACTGGGCCGTCACCGGGCAGACTGCTGCTGAGATTATCGCCGCGCGGGCCGATGCCACAAAACCGTCGATGGGGCTGACCACTTGGAAGAACGCGCCGGGCGGCAAGATTCTCAAGAGCGACGTATCGATTGCCAAAAACTACCTGATCGAGCAAGAGATCCGGGAACTGGAACGGATCGTCACCATGTTCCTGGACTACGCTGAAAACCAGGCGGCGCGTCAGATCCCGATGCGGATGGCCGATTGGGCGGCGCGGCTCGACGCCTTCCTCGCCTTCAACGAATACGACGTATTGACCAGTCCCGGTTCCGTCTCCGCCGAAGTCGCCAAACGACTTGCCGAGGAGCAATACACAACGTTTCGTGTCCAACAAGACCGCAGCTTCGAGAGCGATTTCGAGAAGGAAATCAAGCGAATCCAAGGGCTCCAAGACAAACGCTAGACTCCTGATTACTGAGGACCGAACCTCTCTTTCAGAAGACTCTGTGGTTCCTGAGGTGGAACGCCGGAGAAGCGGCTGGTGACGGAGAACGTGGTAATGTCCATTGTGGCACCCCTTCGGGGTGCGTGTCGGCTTACGCTATCCGTAACCCAGGGTGCGCTGCGCGACCCTGGGCTGGGTTGCGGAACGCTTTCAGCGTTGGAGACTAGGAACCAAAGCCTGAACGCCGAGCCCTGCCCCGAGAATCAACACCATCCTGGTTCCCAAGCTGGAGCTTGGGAACGAGGCAGGCACGAAAGACTGAACCCTGAACCCCGAACCCTGAACCCTCCCATGCCCCTCCCACCCCTCCTCACCGCCACCCTTACCACCCTCATCCTCCAGGCCGCCGGCGCCGAAACCGCATTGCTCGAAACCGGCATGGAAGGGCCCTTCACCGGCGGGCTGGCCGCCGGCTGGGTGAACAATTGCTATGGTGATAACAATGCGGTGTTCGCCGAAGAGACGCGCGACGTGCACGGCGGCAAGTCGGCGCAGCGCGTGACGTGCACGAGATTCGTCAGCGGCGGCGTTCAGTTCCACAGCGCCGACCTGGCCGTGGAGAAGGGAAAGCCCTACACGGTGCGGCTCTGGATGAAGGGCGACGTGGGCTCGCTCGTCTATATCGGCATCCGCAAGCACGGCGAGCCTTACACCGGGTATCTCAAGCGCCACGCCCGGGTGACGAACCAGTGGCGGCCGTACATCCTCAGCGGCGAGCCCAGCGGCACCGACCCGGCGTGCGGCCTCTATTTGATGTTTGCCGGCACGGGAACGCTGCTGGTCGACGACGTCGCCCTGCTGCCGGGGATTCACGAGGAAATCCCGGCCGCCCAGATGCCGCTCCAGAAAGGCAACCGGGTTTACAACAGCGGCTTCGAGGCCGGGCCCGAAGGCTGGACCCCAACCGGCGGCTTTGTCCTCGACGACACGGCGGCCCACTCCGGCCGCTGCTCCGCGCGGCTCGGCACGGTCGACTTGCCGAGCCTCACGCTGCCGCTGAACCGGCCGCTCGCTCCGGCGACGCGGCCACGGACAGCGCCGCCGGGCATCGAGTGCCGCCCGTTTCCCGTCCGCGCCGGCCAGCGTTACACGCTCAGCGCGTGGATCAAGGCCGTCGAACCGGACACGCGGGTGACGTTGCGGCTGTTCGAGTGGGCCGACGAGGGCGGAGACCAGCCCGCCGGCCGAAACGAGCGCAGCGCGTCGGTGACGGTCACGACCGAGTGGGCCCGTTATCAAGCCAGCGGGATCGCCGTCCCGAATATCTGCGAGAACTACGTCGCGCGGATCGTGCCGAGCGGAACCGTCTGGATCGACGACGTGCAGGTTGAAGAAGGCGAGGCGACGGACTACAAGCCCGCCCGAGCGATCGAGGTCGGCGCGGAGACGCCCGTGCGCTGGTGCCGGGTGGGCGAGCCGGTCGAGGTGATGGCGCACGTGGCCAGCGCCAAACCGCTGGAACGCTGCCCGCTCGTCTATACGCTTGAAGACCTCTGGTCGCGGCCGCTGCGGACGGCGCCGCGGGAGGCAACGCCGGGCGTACCCGACCGCTTCACGTTCGCGCCCGAGCAGCCCGGCATGTACCGGGTCCGCGTGCGAGCCGGCGAGGAGCCGGCGACGGGCGAGGTCTGGTTCGGCGTGTTTCCCCCGCGCGATCGCAAGCTGCGGCCCGACTCGGCCCTCGGCACGCACGTCACGGCGGTGGTTCCGGAACCGACCAACACGCTCTTGGCCTCCGAGGCGATGGGCGCCCGCTGGGTGCGATTGCATGATTTCGGGGATTTCTGCCACTGGCGCGTCGTCGAGCCGAAAAAAGGGCGGTTCGAGTGGCGTGACGCCGAGATCGACGAGTTGCGGCGCCGCGGATTCATGATTCTTGCGAACCTCGGCCACCCGCCGCTCTGGGCCGGCCGGCCGCACCCGCCGGATCAGGACCACGGCAGTTGGACGAGCGCGCCGCCCCGCGACATCGCCGAGTGGGAGAACTACGTGCTGAAAACGGTCGAGCACTTCGGCGACCGCATCCGTCACTGGGAGGTCTGGAACGAGCCCTGCTGGCAAGGTTTTTTCAGCGGCACGCCGGAGGAGTACGCGGAGCTGCTCAAGGCGGCCTACCGCGCGATCAAGCGGGCGCAGCCGGACGCGGTGGTCATCGGCGGCTGCTTTTCTTCGCACGCGGTGGATTGGACCCAGCGCGTGCTGGCGCAGGGCGGGCTGGATGCGATGGACGTCCTCTCCTACCACGTCTATTGGAGTCCCACGGCGACCGAACCGGCCGCGCCCGGCGAGCCGGCCTTCGTGGAAAACGAAGTGCAGCACTTCATCGAGCTGATGCACGGGCGCGGCAAGTCGCTGCCGATCTACATGACCGAAGGCGGCATCCGCTGCCCCCCGTTCGCCTCGTGGCTGCCGGAAGAAGGGTTCAGCCGCGGCGCACCGTTCGGCTCCTCGGCGGGCGCCGGGCGCTTGTTGACCGGCCTGGACGCGGCTTGCGGGCTGGTCCGCGGCATCGTCCAGATGCGCTCGGCCGGCGTGGCCAACATCTGCTACTACTACACCGGCGGCGCGCTGGGGGCCATGCCGTGGTTTTCCACCATGGCCAACGGCTACTACGTGATGATGGATTACGACGGCCGGCCCAAGCCGACGATGATGGCCTACAGCGCCTTGGAGCAGCAGCTCGACGGCGCCGCTCCGCTCGGCAAACGCGAGCGGGACGGCCTGACAGTCCACCTGTTCGCCAAGGGCCAGGGCTCGGTCGCCGTCGTCTGGAGCGACCGGAAGCGGACGCTTCATGTGGAAGGCGCACGCATGCTCGACCTGATGGGCAACGAGCTACGCGAGCCCGAGTTGCGGCCCGGGGCGCCGGTGTATGTCGTCGCGCCGCGACGGACGCCGGAAGCACTCAAGGAACGCCTGGATTGAAGTCCGGCGGGAGGGAACTGTGAGCGTTCAGTTGTCAGTTGTCAGTTGTCAGTTGTCAGTT
>JAMOAF010000822.1 GCA_023621895.1 Planctomycetota bacterium | reverse complement strand
AGAAGACGCCGAGCATTCCCGTTTCCAGAACCAGCAACAGCGAGTAATAAGCACGGCAGTAGCGGTCGATGGCTTTCCAACTCACGGCGACCGCGGTGATCATCAGGAGCGAAGTCAATCCGAACAGCCAGAGCGACAGGCCATCGAGTCCCAGGCTGAACTGGATCTCCGCGCCTCCGCGGGCATCGCCAAACCAGAAGGCGCCGGTGGAGACGGCGAACTCAACACTGCCGGCCGGGAATTTCGCGACCAGCACGCCGCTGAGGGCAAACGTCAGCAGCACGGCCGCCAGCGCGAGAAAGCGGCTGGCGGCCTGCTGGGCCTCCGGCTTAAGCGGCCAGGCCAGCGCGATCGCCAGCGCCCCGGCGCTCGGCAGGAAGATGGCGACCTGAAGTAGAATTGCCCAGTTGTCCATGTCGCTGCGTCTCGTTCACTCGCCGCGCCGTCGATCGGCCCGGTCCCAAACCCCGTGACCCCCTAAGTTCCCAACCACCCCCAGCCCATCAGGACGGCCGCAAGCAGAACCAGCAGCCCGAAGACCATGCCCACGGCGTAGAACGGGATCAAGCCGTTTTGCACCGGGCGGAGGGCCGACCCAACCGCCGGCGGAACCCGTCCGACAAGGTTTACCAGCCGGTCGATGATCCGCTGGTCGATCCAATCGCTGGCCCTGGAGATCGCCAGTCCCGGCCAGACCAGCAGGACCAGGTAGACCTCGTCGATGAAAAACTTCCCCAGCGAAAGTTGGTAGAAACCGACCGCCTGGCCGGCTCGCCGCACGGCATCAGCGGCCGCGCTCCGCCGTGGCCAGTAAATCGCCGCGGCAAGCCCGATCCCGGCCAGCGCAATCGCCGCGCTGGTGAGCATCACCTGCCCGTGGCCGCCGCCGGCGGCCGGCTGGGGGGCTTGCCGTGCCAGGTAGGCGATCGAGGGGGTCTGCTGGAGATAATCCGCGAAACCATGCGTGATTTCAAAATAGCCGCCGACCAGCGCCGCGCAGACCGCCAGAACCACCAGCGGCACGAGCATCGAGCGGGGCGACTCGTGGGCATGGCCGCCGGCCTCGTGGGGAATCTGTTCCTCGCCGTAAAACGTCGAGAAGAACGCCCGGAAGGTGTAAAACGCCGTCAGCAGCGCCGTCAGCGCCGCGCTCCAGTAAAGCCATTGGTAAAGGCCCGCCGAGCCGGATTCGGCCGCCCGCTCATGGACGGCCACCAGGATCAAGTCCTTGCTGAAAAACCCTGACAGCAGGGGGAAACCGGACAGGGTAAGGCAGCCGACCAGGAACGTCGCATGGGTGACCGGCAGGACGCGGCGGAGGCCGCCGAAGCGGCGGATGTCCACCACTCCGCCCATCGCGTGCATCACGCTGCCGGCGCCGAGAAACAGCAGGGCCTTGAAGAACGCGTGGGTGAAGAGGTGGAACATGCCGGCCGTCGCGCCCAGCACCGTTCCCGTGCCCAGGCCGAGAAACATGTATCCGAGTTGGCTGATCGTTGAATACGCGAGAATCCGCTTCAGGTCCGTCTGCGTCAGCGCGATCAGCCCGCCCAGCAGCGCCGTGAATCCGCCGATCAGGGCCACCGCCATCTGCGCGTCGACCGTGGCGAGCAGCAGGGGCGCACAGCGCGCAAGCATGTAGACGCCGGCGGTGACCATCGTTGCGGCATGGATCAGCGCGCTGACCGGCGTGGGGCCTTCCATCGCGTCGGGCAGCCAGACGTGGAGCGGAAACTGCGCGCTCTTGCCGCACGCTCCGAGCATCAGCAACAGGCAAATCCACGTGGCCGTGCCGCCGGCAATGCCGATCGAGCCGCCCCCCAGCCGGGCTTCGCCGAGAACACCCGCCACGATCCGGCCATCGGCTCCCACCGTGTCATGGAAATTAAGCGTTCCGAACGCGGTCCAAATCAAGAAGACGCCCAAAGCAAAACCGAAATCGCCGATCCGGTTGACCAGAAAGGCCTTCTTGCCCGCCGCTGCCGCCGCCGGCCGCTCGTACCAAAAACCGATCAGCAAGTAGCTGCACAACCCGACGGCTTCCCAAAACACGTAGAGCAGGAGGAAATTGCTCACCGAGACGAGCATCGTCATCGAGAAGACAAACAGCCCGATGTAAGCAAAAAACCGCCAATACCCCCGATCGCCCTGCATGTAGCCGACCGAGTAGACCGCCACGAGCAGCGAGATGAACGTGACCATGGCGAGCATGATCGCGGTGAGCGGATCGGCGCGGAGCGTGACGTCGATGCGGAAATCCCGCAAAACGGAGGCATCCGCCCCGGCTGGCTGATCGTAGGCGCCGCCGATGACCGCCCAATTCCAAAGGTTCACTGTCCGTTCGTAACCGGTCTTCACGGAGCCGGCGGCCTCTTGGTGGTCCGCGCCGGCAGGCAGCGATCCGTGGATCGCCAAGACAAGCGCGGCCGCGGCGAGGAACGAACCGGCGATGCCAACCACGACCGGCAGATGGCTCCGGACCGCCAGGACCGGCCGCCCAAGCGCAGCGGTCAATGCCGCGCCGGCGAGCGGCAAGGCCGGAATCAGCACCAGGAGTAAAGGAATCCAACTCTCCATCAGCCTCTCACACGCTCGGGCGGTGCTCCGTGTCAACACGGTCGAGCTCCGGCTGGCGGCCGGCCGGGGCCAACTTGGGCCAGGTCGGCGATTCTAGCTCAAGCTCGGGGATTTCTTCATCGACATAGGCCGGCTGGTTCGCCTCCCGGAGGTGCTGCCAGAACGCGATGTCGAGGCTCCCGGAGGCCCGAAACAGCATCAGGATCAGCGCCATGGCGATCGCGGCCTCGCAGGCAGCCACGGTGATGATGAAAACCACGAACATCTGGCCGCCGAAGTCGTTGTGGTACCGGGCCCAGGCAACCAGGCTCAGCGAGATGCCCTGGAGCATTATCTCGGCGGCCAGGAAGATCACGATCATGTTCCGCCGGCTGACAAACCCGATCGCGCCGATGCCGAAGAGCATCGCGCCGACGACCAGGTAGTTGTTCAGCAGGGCGAGTTCGTTTTCCATCGATCGGCCCCCCGTGGCGGCCTGAAAGCTTGTTGTTCAATGTTCTTCAGCGGGCGGTCGGCTCCCCGGCGGTCTCCGATCGGCATCTGGAGCCGCCCGCGACCGGCCGCCGCTGACGATCGCCGAGGCGCCAACCAGCGCCGCCAGCAGCAGCAGACCGCCGGCCTGGACGGCAATCCAGTAGTTGCCGAACATCTCGCGCCCAAGCGCCGCGACGTGGCCGTCCTGGAGCACGCCCGCGGCCAGTTCGGCCTCAGCGCGCACCGCCGGCGCGGAGTTGGCGGACTCGCTGGCAAGCAGCCCCCCGACAACGGTCGAGAGGACGCCGATCAGTATCGCGCCGCCGACGGCCGAGAGCATGCCCTCCCAGCTCAGGCGGTCGTAGACGGCCCGAGCGCCCGGTTCGACCAGCATGAGCACGAAGAGAAACGTGACGACGATCGCACCGGCATACACGACGATCGTGGCCACGGCCAGAAACTGGGCGCCCTCAAGAAGGAACAGGCCCGCCGTACCGAGCACGGTCATGGCGAACCAGATCGGGCAGTAGACCGGATTTTTTAGGGAAACGGCCGCGGCGGCCGAGGAGACCGTAACCCCGGCAAGGATGTAAAACATCGCCTGGTCC
>JAMOAF010000114.1 GCA_023621895.1 Planctomycetota bacterium | reverse complement strand
CCCGCGGCGCGCCTGCGCTGCGGCACAACCCGTACGTAACGAAGCGCGGGGCAAGCCCACGCGGCTATCTGAATAACAGCCGCTTTTTCCACGAATCACGCAGGTCGATTTAGCTCCTCCGCGGCTGCCCAGGGGCCGGGCTGCGTGGTAGAATGCCCTGTTTGGCAAGGCGAGCAGACCCGTGGCAGGGAATGTTCGCACTGCGGTCCCGCAAGTTTTCGGAGTTCCCCCCCGTGCTCATTGGCGAACCCCCGCGCAGCGGCGGCGACTTGGTCTTTCCCCTTTTCGGCATTCCGGTCCGGGTGCATCCTTTCTTCTGGCTGATCGCCATCATGCTGGGGGTGGGACTGGCCCCCACGCTGATCGAACTGCTGATCTGGACCGTCGCCGTTTTCTTGACCGTGCTGGTCCACGAGATGGGCCATGCCCTGGCGATGCGCCTGTTTGGCATCCAGCCTTGGGTGACCCTCTATGGGCTTGGCGGAATCACTTCCTACAATCCGGCCGAGGCATACCACCTGAGCACTTGGGGAAACGTGCTGATTTCGTTTGCTGGTCCGGGGGTGCAGTTCGCGCTGGTTGCCGCAATTGCCGGAATTCTCTCGGCGAGCGGATTCGAGCTGGATATCCGCCGCTGGGGCCCGGTCTTCTTCGTGTTTCCCGCGGAGACGGTTGTCTCCTGGGGTGTGACGCGGCTGTTGTCTTACATGATGCTCGTGAGCGTGCTTTGGGGCGCCATCAACCTCTTGCCGATCTACCCGCTGGACGGCGGCCACATCGCCCGAGACGTGCTGGTCGCCGCCGATCCGCAACGGGGGACCACCCAGTCGCTGGTTCTCTCAATCGTGGCGGCCGCGGCGATGGTCGTCGTCGGCGTGGCGATGCGAGACATGTTCATGATCCTGATGTTCGGCTTTCTCGGCTACGGCAGCTACGCGGCGCTTCACGCGTATCGCAACCAGCGCGGCTGGTGAGCGGAGAGCGGAAAGCCGGTGGCTGACCGCTGGCGCGGCGGGCTGGTCAATGCTTGAAGTGGCGGCGGCCGGTGAAGATCATGGGGATGTTCGACGCGTTGCAGGCCGCGATCACGGCCTGATCGTTTTTCGATCCGCCGGGCTGGATGACGGCGGCGATGCCGGCCTTGGCGAGGCGCTCGATCGAGTCGGGGAAGGGGAAAAACGCGTCGGACGAGAGGACGGCGCCCGGGACTCGGTCACCGGCCTTATTGATGGCGATTTCCACCGAATCGACGCGGCTCATTTGGCCGGCGCCGGCGCCGAGCAACATGCGATCCTTGCAGATGGCGATCGCGTTGGACTTGACGTGGCGGACGATACTCCAGGCGAACCGGAGGTCGGCGAGCCGGGCCTCCGCCGGTTTGGCGTCGGTGACGACCCGCCAATCGTCTTCCGGGTCGGCGAGCACGTCGGCCTCCTGCATCAGCATGCCGCCTTCGATGCAGCGGAAGACCCAGCGCTCGGGCGACTCGGCCAGGTCGCCAACCTTCATCAATCTCACGTTGGCCTTCCACTTGGGCCGGGTGGTGAGGATCTCGAGCGCTTCGGGGGCGAAATCGGGGGCCACGATGGCCTCGATGAACAGGCCCGGCCTGGCAAGCAGTTCGGCGGCGGCCGCGTCGACCACCCGGTTCAGCCCCAGGACCGATCCGAAGGCGCTGAGCGGATCGCCCTGCAAACCTTTTTCCAGGGCTTCGGCGAGGGTGGCGCCGACGGCGGCTCCGCAGGGGTTGTTGTGCTTGATCACCGAGGCCGCCGGCTCGGAAAAGCCGCGGACGATCGCCAGCGCGCTGTCGAGGTCGAGCAGATTGTTGTACGAGAGTTCCTTGCCGTTGAGCTGCATTGCCGAGACGAGGTTGGCGGCCGGTGCGTTCGCCGCGGCGTAGAGCGCTGCCTGCTGGTGGGGATTTTCTCCGTAGCGGAGCACGCTCTTGCGCGTGAGGGCGAGGGCAAGATGCCCTGGGAACGGGCCCTCGGCCCTCTGGCCGGCGAAGTACGCGGCGATCGCCGCGTCGTATCGGGCCGTGTGGGCGAAGGCCTCGCCGGCGAGCCTTTTCCGGAGTTCGAGCGACGTGCAGCCGTTGGCGGTGATCTCCTGGAGGATCTCGGAATACTGGGCGGCGCCGGTCGCGATTGTCGTGAACAGGTGATTCTTCGCGGCGGCCCGGACCATGGTCGGCCCGCCGATGTCGATGTTCTCGATCGCCTCGTCTTCCGTGACATTTTCGCGGGCGACGGTCTGCTCGAATGGATAGAGGTTGACCACCACCAGTTCGAAGGTTTTGATGCCGAACTCGGCGACGGCCGCCATGTCGGTGGAGTTGTCGTGGCGGCAGAGAATTCCGCCGTGGATCATCGGATGCAGCGTCTTCAAGCGCCCGTCCATCATTTCCGGAAATCCGGTGTAGGCCGACACGTCGGTGACTGCAATTCCCTCGCTTTCCAGGTGCCGCCGGGTACCGCCGGTGCTGAAGATCTCGACGCCGGCCTCGACCAGTCCGCGGGCGAAACCGGCCAGGCCCAACTTGTCGCTGACGCTGATGATGGCACGTTTTACAGGGGGAGACTGCATGTCTCAAACCTCTCAGGCAATCGGGGCTCGGCAGCGGGGGACAATCGGCCGGCGCGAAACGCGAGCAAGCCCGCATCAGGCCGCGGACCGACCTCTAGGTTTAGGTTTACGGCTTCAAGCCGGATCGGTCAAGGGTCCGCGCGAAATGCGAACCGGGGCACGGGCGAGACAACTTGGGAGTGAGAGACACCCGGCGCCGGCGATCGGGAAGGTCGAACGATGTGCCGCTTCGTCCTGGAGCCTTTGCACGATGCGGCTGCTTGCCTGTTCGCTCCCTATCCGCCATTTCGTTTGGCCGCGGCGGCTGTCCGCTGCTGCCGATCGTCGTGGACGATCGTCTGTTCGTAGAGCAGTTCGATCATCGTGCGAGCCAGTTCCCCGTTGCTGCTTTCGAGCAGGACGGCGAGCTTTTCATGGACGATTCGCCGCTGGTTCATGGCTTTGACGGCTTCGAGCACGCCTTCGCGGGTCATCGCTCCGCCGGCGCCAAAGCGGCTGTGCAACTCATCGAAGTCGGCCAGCACCCAGTTTTCGAACAGCTCGGGGTGCTCCTGGATGACCTCTTCGGCCACGGGGTTCGTCTGGCGATCGAACTGCCGATAGGCCAACTGCGAGGGTTCCACGTAGAATTCGTCGGAGGAGACTCCGAGCCCCTCCGCCAAGCGGTGGATCGTTCGCAGGTGGGGCTTGCCGGACCCGCTGAGAACCGCACGAACGGTCCGGCGATCAAGGCCGGTTTTGGCCGCGACCTGGCCGGCGGTCAGACCCTGTTGGGCGATCAGTCGCCGGAGATTGAGTGTTTCGCTTGCGAGCATGGAAGCGCCGCGGTGGCCCTTGGCGGGCGATTCTGGCGAAGTCTTGATCGGATATGTACGAATGTATATTATAGGAAAGAAGAAGTCAAGCAGAGTGAATGAGAAAGCCTTTGGAGATTAGGCGTCAGCCGTCGGCCGTCGGTTATCAGTCGGGGGGGACCGGGCGCGGGGCTGTGGGCCGCATAGGCCGTTTACGCCTCCATCGAGGGGGGAGTTTCACGCAATTGTCCAAGGCGATTGCCTGGTCGTCCCAGT
>JAMOAF010000166.1 GCA_023621895.1 Planctomycetota bacterium | reverse complement strand
GCTGGGCGCTCCAAGCCCCTGCGGCAAGGCAAGCCACGATGAAAGAGTCTGCCGAAGCCTGATCCTGCTGGTCACCGAGTTCCATTACGCTTGCCATTGAAAACCGGCGGCTGATCACTGACGGCTACTTACCCTCTCACGGCCGCGCTTGGAACCGGTAGTTCAACAGCCGGTTGCCGCCGATTTCCTCGGCCTGGAGCCAAAGTGTCTGGCCGATCAGCCCGCGACCGTCCGGCAGGCGGAAGCATTGTGCGTCGCGGCCGTGGCCGAGCTCGATGACGTCGAGTTGGCGGCGGCGGCGATCGGGGACGTAGAGGTAGCATCGAAAGCTGATCGGCTCGTCGGTGTCGTTGGTCAATTGCTGTTCAATTTCCAGTTCGCCGCGTTCGTTCAGCCGCGTCCGCGCTTCGAGCCGGATGTGGCCCAGGCCCACGTACATCTGCCGGAAAGAGCTGAATCGCAACGGCTCGTCGCCTTGGATTTCAACGTCCAGGCGCACATCGTGGTCGCCGATGGTCGTGTCCTCGGGCAGGCGAATCCGGAAAGGCTGATGGTGTTCCTCGTCTTTCTCCAGGCGGAGGGAAACCTCCGGCGGCGACACTCTCCAAACCTCCGGACCGGCCAGCCGCGCCTTGACGGAAACGGGACGGTCGAAGGTGTTGCGGATCGTGTAACCGCCCGAGTACTCCTTGCCGAAAATGATGGGGATCTCCGGCTCGTCGAAGGCGAACTCCTGCCGCCAGCGGACGATGCTCGGGTCCAGCCCGGTGACAAACACGGGAAACCGGTCCGCCTCGATGACCTGCCAATCGCCTTGCCTGCGCGGCACGGTCTGCGCTCCCCAGAGGTCGACCTGCCGCACTTCCTTGCCCAGGTAGAGGGCCTCGCGGGTGGGGACGTTGTTCCAGAGGACCATGATGGCCTCGTCGCCGCGGAGAAAAATCCGGTTCTGGCTGCCGCCCGGGAGACGGATCTCTCCGAGGTATTCCGTCGAGGAGAGCACGAGGGCCGTGGTTCTCCAGGGCAGGAACAGCTCGCCGGGGGCGCCGTCTTCGCGGAGCAGTCCTGTCTGCTCGCCGATCGGATCGGAAATGAAAATCGCCTCGGCGCCGTGAATCTTGGCGGTCACCATCCGTTCGACCAGGTCGAGAATCCTCGTTTTCAGCGAATACTCGCTCTTGGCGAGCGGATCGATCGCGACCCAGCGCTGGACACCCGGCCGCTCGGCCGCTTGAAGATAGCCGGGCAGTTCCTCGGCCGTCAGCGGCGGCTGGCACGAGAGGGCCACGAAGCGCCACGGGGCGCCGCCCGGCGGCAGTTCGTTCAGCCAGCCCCACCCGAGTCCGATGTTCACCCCGAAGCCGGCCTGTTCGAGCCTGGCCTTGAGCATCGCCGCTTTCTGATGCAATCCCGGGTAGTTGACAAACCCCGTGTCGGCATCCGTGCCGATCTGCCACCAGCGGACCTGGCTTGCCATCCGGGCGAGGGCCGGCTCGATCGAGGGATACCAGACCTCGTCGGGCGCGCTGAAGGCGGCCGCCGCCGGCAGCGGCCCCGCGGCGTTCAGCGCAGCACGGATTTCCGGCGGCGGCTCGCCGAGCACGCCGACGAGCCGGATGCCGTGGGCATCGAGCCGCTCGCCGAATCGCGCCAGTTCCTGAAGCTCCTTTTCATCGGCATCGGCGCCGAGCCACATTGGGTATTTCACCCAACCAATCCCCGCCTGGCCGAGAACCTTTGCCAGGTCGCCGAGGCTCAGCGGCAAGTCGCCGCTGGAAAAGGACCAGCCGAACCGGCCGCCTTCCCGCTCCGGCAGGGGCGCGAGCAGCGCCGCGGTCAGATCGCGGCAGTCCACGGCGCCGCGGCGGCCGGCCAACTCGGCTCGAACGCGGTAGAGGCCCGGCCGCGCGGCCGGAATCCGCCAGCGGGTCGTGCCGGCCAGGAGCGCCGCATCCGGCGCCGCCGAGGCTTGTTGGCCGACGGCGGCTGACATCTCCAGCTTTCGCGTGACCTCGGCGACCGTCTCGCCCAGGCCGTCTTCAAGGACCAGGTCGACGCTCTGGTCGGCGGAGGAGATGCCCGAGACGGTGCAGAGGACTTCCATCGCGCCCGGCTCGGTGAACAGGTGATGGGCGTTGGCCATGGAGAGGCGAATCCGGGGCATGCGCGCGAGCGCCACGTCGGTGAAACGCGCGAGGCCTTCAAGATCGGCCTGGCGGCCCGGCTCGACGTGCAGCCCGACGACGGCATAGCAGACCTTGCCGGACTTCGGTTCCACCGGCCCGAGTTGGATCGTGCGCCACTCTTCCGCCGGGCCGGCCTTTTCTGATTGGTAGGTCTCCAGCTTCCGCCGGTTGGCATCCAGCAGGGTCAGCGACAGGTAGGCCTCATCGTGCGCCAGGCCGCTGGTGTCGATGGCCACTTCGGCAAGGTAGTTGCAGAGCGGGCTGGCGCTGATCGCCGGGCTGTAGACCGCGGCCGCGCCGCCGTCAAGACGCACCTCCAGGCAGCGGCTCCCCTCCGCCTGGCCGTCGCCGGCGATCTTGATCGAGAGATACTCGGGGTAGCCCTTGCCGCGCCGGCGCGACCAGCCGTCGGGCCACCCATCGTAGTTCGTGTCCCATGGCTGGTCGAAGGCGCAGTGGAACACCTCCTGCCGGTCGCCTTCCGCCATGGGCGCGGCCGGATCGACTGCTAGAATAAGGAGAGTCAGAAAAGCCTGAATCATCGCTGCAAACGGGACTTGCGAGAAAACGGACTGCGCGCCCGCCGCCGGGGCTGGCTCGCCGGCTTGCGCGCGGCAGTGCGGGGACTGGCGCCGCGGACTGTAAGAGAGTATCGTCCGCGCGCCGGCGGCACTCGACCGGCATCCCTCGAAGCGATACGACCTGAAGGAGGACGGCGTGCCGCGCCTGAAAATCGGGATCGAACTTGCCGGCCTGCGGCTCCCCGCAAGGCAGGCGCTGGTGGCGGCGTCCAGGCTGGGGGCCGACGCCGTGGAACTCGACGCTCGCGGGGATTTCGCCCCCGGAAATTTCTCCCAAACCGGCCTTCGCCAACTGCGGAAGACGCTGGAGGATCTGCGTTTGCGGGTCTGCGCCGTCAGCTTTCGCACGCGGCGCGGCTTCGGCGCCCCGGCCGACCTCGAGCCGCGGATCGAGGCCGCCAAGGCCGCCATCGAGCTGGCGGCGCGGCTCGCGGCGCGGTCGGTGATCACGCGGATCGGCCAGACTGCCGGCAGGAACCAGCCGGCTGACAATGGCCTGCTTGTCGAAGTGCTTACCGACCTGGCCGACTTCGGCAACCGCGCGGGCGCCTTTCTGGCGGCGGAGACCGGCGAACAGCCGGTCGCCGAACTGGCGCAACTCTTCGAGCAACTGCCCGAAGGGATCATCGGGGTCGACCTGAACCCCGGCTACCTGGCGGCCAACGGCCATTCGCCCCTCGAAGCCATCGAATCGCTCGGCCCGAGAATCCTTCACGTCCACGCCACCGACGGCGTCTGCGATCCCGGCAAGCGGCGCGGAGAGCGGGTGGAGCTCGGCTCGGGCGTTGCCGACTTTCCCGCCCTGCTCGGCGCTTTGGAAGAGGTCGGCTACCAGGGTTATTATACGATCCAGCCCGCCGCCGGCGGCGATGCCCAGGCCGAAGCCGCAAGGGC
>JAMOAF010000479.1 GCA_023621895.1 Planctomycetota bacterium | reverse complement strand
TCCCCATGAATCTGCCCTATACGATGACGCCGGAGATGGTTGCGTCCGCCGCGAAGGTCATCCGGCCGAAGATTCTCTATCCGTACCACTTCGGCGATACCGGCACCTCAAAACTCGTCGAATTGCTGAAAGGCGCTCCAGAAATTGAGGTCAGGGTGAGGAAGATGGAATAGTCGACCGCTTTTCGTCCCCGGCTTCAGATCAGCCGGTCGGTCATCCGGCCGGTGAGCCGCTTGGCGCCCCAGACGGTGGCCGTCATGAAGGCCGACTTGAGCGGCTTGACGGCCATCGCCGCTTTCCAGACGGGCGTCCGCTCGAGTATGCCGCAGATCCGCCGCAGGGCGCGGTGGCTGAGTCGCTGATAGTCGTCGAAAAGCAAATCAGCGAGCTTTCCCCGCTCGATCGCCATCGCCACATAACGGTCAAAAACCGTCTCCGGCGGGAGAATCTTGCTGGGCCGGCTGCGCATTTGAATCGCCCCGCGCTTGCACGCGCTCGAGCACACGCCGCATCCGAGGCAGAGCTGCTGGTCGCACACGGCGCAACGGTCGCCGGCATTTCCCTGCGCGGCGGCCGGGCCGCGCGACCCGATCGCGATCGCTCCCACGGGGCACGCCTTCTCGCAGGCCCCGCAGCCGCTGCAAGCATCGGCGTCGACTTGGGCGAACCAACTGCTCGTGGCAATCGCCGTGCGGATCTCGAACCGCCGGATGCCGTCCATCATCGCGCAGCAGCAGCGGCAGCAGTTGCAGATGAAGGCCACCCCGCGGCGGACATTCTCGGCAGTCTGCACCAGGCCGGCTTCCTTTGTTTTTTCGAGAATCCGCAGGCCTTCGAGCCGATCGGCCTCCCGCGCCGTTCCGTTGCGGATCAGGGTCTCCGCCGCGCAGCCAAATGCCAGGCAGACGTCCTGGGGAGCATCGCAGGCATGGCCAAGATGCTCCGCCTTGTGGCGGCAAGCGCAGCGCGACACGGCCATTCTTTCGGCCGACCCGATGATCCGCGTTGCCCGTTCCCAGTCGAGCACCTCGGTGTAGTCCCGGGGCAGCGATTCTTCATGGATCAGCGCCCTGCCGATTTGCGTTTCCCGCTGATAGACGCTGTTGGCCAACCGGTCGTCGCCCCGCATGTATTCGTCGAACAGCCGGGCCAGCTCGGCCATCGGCAGTTCGTCGCGGGCGCGCATGAACGTGAATTCAAAAAACCCCAGAATCAGCGGCGGCAGCGCGAAGAACCGCTCGCCATCGGCCTGGAAGTCCATCATCAGACCGCGGCGGGCCATGTCGGTCAGCCGCTCGCCGAGCTCCCCGGCAGGAATCCCCGTCTTCTTCGCCAGCCGCGTCAATGGTGTGATTCGGAACGGCACCTGCACGGCAAGCCGGACATCCTCGGGGCGGTAGAGCAAGCGGAGGATTCTATCCAGCGCAGGGCCTTCCGGCGCGCCGGTTACGGTCCGGTCGAGCCGCTTTTGCAGCAACACGTACTCGCGGTCGGAATTCGCATGGTGGCCCATCGCTCGAACTCCGTGACGCCTGTCTCCTTCCCGTGGCGGAAACAGGAGCAAACACCAAGCGGAGGGCTGTGCTCACTTTGCCCCGGCGGCAAGGGAAGATGCCACGGAAACCCAAGGCTGATCCTCAACCTGGCCTGGGCAACAAGCACTGACTTCCGCAAGGGTAAAAATGCCCCTCCGGCGGTGCGCTTCCATGATATCGCCCGGCGGATTTCCGCGCCTAGGGTTCAAGTCACCTAGGGTTCAAGCCGGAAGTCAAAGGTCTGCGGCGAACCCTTCTCGACCTTGGCCGTCAGTCCGGACGTCTTGGGATCCCTGTACTTGGCGGGCGTCTTGAAGACGGCGTCGCGGAACTTGCCCTGCTGATCGCGATGGGCCGGGGTCTCCCCCCCGGCAACGGTCACCAAGTACTCGCCCGGGGCGAGGCCGTCGCCTTCCTGCCGAGTGCCCATGACGTACTTGCCGGAGGAATCGATCTTGGCCGTTGCGCTCGCGCCCCCGCCCTTGGCCGGGACAAAGGAGACGTAGCCATCGGTGACGGGCTCGTCGCCGACATGGACCGTTCCAGAGACCTGCACGAGGCCGGGTCCACACCCGCTTGTGAGAATCATCGCAAGCAGCCCTAGACTAAGCCAAAGCGTGCCGGGCCGGGCACAGTGGTTCAGGCAATAGCGCATCGAAAATCAACTCCTCTGTTGTTTACTGGGGCACCATCTCGGCATTCCATCGTTGGTAACGCTGCCAGGCAGCCACGGACGCTTGCGCGGCAAGATCGGCCGCTTGCTCCTGTTGGCCGGCGGCGTCCATCGCGCGCAACCGCTGCTCGATTCCGGCGGCATCCTCATAGAGTTGGCTCTGGACTTCTCGCCGCCTGGCCAGAAAGTCCTCGTGGAACACCAACCGTTTGCCAAACTCGGTCGAACTGGTTGAGTCCCGCAGGGCGAGCAGGCGCGCGCCCGCCTTGAAGCAGGCGCCGTCAGCCAGCGGCCTGGCGACCGCCTTGGCCGCGACGTAAAGCGGCAGCGAGGGCGACCAGGCGGGCAGCGCGGCCCACACCGTGCCGCCCGCCAGGGCCTTGCGGGGGTCAATGCGAACCGTCAAACCGGAAATGCTGCTGCCAAAGCAGATGTCCGGGCTCTTCGCGGCTTCGTGGAAGTCGCGGATCGAGAGCTTGCCGGAAGCGGCCCGCACCTGGTTTGCCGCGGGCGTCTCGCCCCTCGCCAGGAAAACCAACCCGTCGCGGTGGAACCAGTGCTTCTCCTCGACCGAGTTCTGGGCGATTCGCAAGATCGTGCCAAAACGATCGGCAAACAGCCAGTGGGTGCCAACCTTGCTCCCGCCGGCATACCAACCGTCGGTGATCATCTGCTGGACGATCGCGAGCGCCTCTTCGCAGCGCTCGGCCCGCTCGGCGACCAGGCGGAGGATGTCGGGGTTCATCACGCCGCGGCCCTTGGGATGGGTTTCGGGCAGACCTCCGACGTCGGCCGAGCCGGCCAGGCCGCGCTCGTTGACCATCATCATCACTCCGAGGTCGCTCGTATCGCCTACCGCGAAGAATCCGCCGACCCCCTTGGCATCCACAATGTGCTTGTGGTATGCCACCTGGGGGCGGCTGAAATTGTCGCGGTTCTTGTGAAAGATCGTGGCGCCGTCCGCGGTTGCCTCGCCGGCAGCCGCGAACGACGTGCAATCCTCGGCGAAGAAGAGATCGCGGTACTTGCCCGCCAGGTACCCCACGAAATGATCGACCGGCACCTCCGCGGCCGCCGCGCACGCCGCTGACTCTTCGAGCCAGTGGGGCGCGAACTTCTCCGCGAATCGCCGGTAGGGCTGACTGCGGGCGATCATCTCGGTCTCGGTCAGACCCCGTTTGCGCCAACCGGCCAGCATCTCGGCCACGTGCGCGCGGAGGTCGGCGGCGTTGAGCGTGCCGAGACGCTCGCCGACCTGGCGAGCCGTTCCGCTCAGGGAAACCAGGCTCGCGGAATCGGCCTTGTCGGAGGCAATCCCCCCACGCGCAACCCGTACGCCCAAGGCGCCCGCGACAACGGTCGCCAGAAAGCTTCTGCGATTCTGCACAGTCAACTCCCCTCGCCTCATGAAGCGTCAGAACTGGCCGACGGGATTCCCATCCGCGATGTTGTAGAGG
>JAMOAF010000077.1 GCA_023621895.1 Planctomycetota bacterium | reverse complement strand
CTGCGAACTCCTCTTGGTCGAAACGGCCGGGCTCTGCCTGCGCTGCTCGCCCTACGTGACCGGATCGATGGGCATGGTCGTGCTCGAGGCCACCAGCGGCATGAATCTGCCGCGGAAGGTCGGACCGATGCTCTCGTTGGCGGACGTGGCCGTGGTGACGAAGATCGATCGCGTATCGCAAGCCGAACGCGAAGTCTTCCGCTCGCAGATACAGAACGCCGCGCCGAACGTGCTGGTCCGCGAGGTCAACGCCCTTCACGGCATCGGCATCGATCCGCTCGTGGAGCAGGCCGGCGAACTGGACGAGTTGCCCGAGCCTCTGCTCCTCCGCGGCAATCCGCCGGTGGGCACCTGCACCGTCTGCGTTGGCAAGAGGGAGATCGGTTGGCAGGCGCATTTCGGCGTGGTTCGGGGGTTGGAGAATCAGACATTTTACCGGGGCGAGTAGTTGAACAATTTGTCACGAAGACACGGAGCAAACCGACTGATGAACGATCCGGCCCAAATTGAGCTTCCCGGCCTGGACTGCGGCCTGTGCGGATATCGGACCTGCGACGAATTTGGCGCGAAGCTGAAGGAGTCGCCGGACCTTGTGCGGCGCTGCCTGCACTTGTCAAAAGAACACCTGCCGAAAACCTCGGCGGCTTCTCGCGGCGCATCGCCGGCGATGGCGGCGGTTGCCTGCGCCGCCTGTTCCGAGCGCTGCTCGGCAGCGGCGGCCGTGAAGAACCAGAAGCCCTGGCACGACAGCCTGGACCGCCCGTTCGACTTTTACCTGGAGCACTTTCCCGAAGACCCCGGCCCGCGCGAGATCATCAAGCCGCACAACGTCATGCTGACGCGCGAGTTGGACATGCAGGTCGGCGATTTGCTCATCGGCCGGCCGCTGGGAATGTCGTGTGGATGCCCCATCACGCACTGCGGCGTGGTCGTGCAAGTCGACAAGAAGACCGGCGTGATGACCTGGTGCGTCACCGGCCCGCTCGGCCCGCGCGGGCACGCTCACAAAGACATCGGTTACTACAGCGCCGAAGGCTACGAAGGCCTGGTGCGGGAAACCCGGAGCGTGCTGCAAGTGGGGCGGCGTTACTGGTTCCAGCCGCGGATGTGCATGCTGCAATGGCGGCACAGCGGACTACTCAACTACCTGAGCCGCAACAGCGATGGCTACCAGGTCCGCCTTGAGGGGCTGTGGATCGGATAATCGCACGGCGCAAGGGGGCGGGCACTATGGCTCGCCGCGGAACCGCGACCAGTCGATGCTCAGCTTTCGCATCCGCCCGCGCAGCGTGTGAGGATTGATTTCGAGCAGCGCGGCGGCGCCCTGCCGGCCTTCGATCCGGCCTCTTGTGAGACACAGGACGGCCTCGATATGCCGCTTGACGACGGAATCGAGCGCCATGTTCTCCGGCGTCTCGCCGCGGCGGCCGCGCTGGCCCTTGGCGTCCGGCGGCGGGGCGTGGCCGTGCCCCAACCCGATGGCCTTTTCTACTTCCAGGAGCTTGCCATTGCCCAGGATCGCCGCGCGGTCGACCACCGAGGCCAACTCGCGGATGTTTCCCGGCCAGGAATAGGACGATAGCAGCTCGATGTCGCGCGGCGTTGGCAAGACGAGGGGCAGCACAAACCTCGTCGCCGCGCGGCGCGCGAAATGATTGGCCAGCGCCGGTATGTCCTCGAAGCGCTCGCGGAGCGGAGGGATGGCCAACGGAAACACGGCGATGCGATACCACAGATCGGCGCGGAACTTGTCCGCCGCGATCATTTCTCGCAGGTCGCGGTGCGTGGCGGCGACGATCCGCACGTCGACCTTGATCGGCTGCCGCCCGCCGACCCGTTCCAACCAGCCGTCCTGGAGGATTCGCAACAAGCGAACCTGCCCCGCCGGCGGCAGTTCGCCGATCTCGTCGAGCAATAGCGTGCCGCCGTTGGCGCGTTCAAACCATCCCTGGCGCGTCTCGACAGCCCCCGTGAAAGCGCCTTTTTCGTGGCCGAAGAGCTGCGAATCGACCAGCTCGGGCGGGATGGCGCCGCAGTTCACGCGGATGAACGGCCCACCACTGCGAGGTGAAAGGCGGTGTATCTCCCGCGCGATCAACTCCTTGCCGGAGCCCGTCTCACCCAGGATCAAGACCGGCGCATTCGAACGTGCCACCAGTTCGACTCGTTGCATGACCGCGGCAAGCCCCGAGTCCGCTCCCACCACGGTGTCGACCAGCTCTGTTCGGCCGAGCCGTGCCAACAGCGAGCGTTTGTCGGCCTCGGCCGCGGCCCGCAGGGCGACCGTCTCGCCATGGCGGCGGTGATTGCCAAGCGCGGCGGAAAAAGGCTCCAAGAGCATCTTGGCCGCATCCACGTCCGTTTCGGTAAACGTCGAGGCTTGGTCAGCCGCCAGCCAAAAGAACCCCAGCAGCCCGCGGACCTCGCCAAACGCCCCCACGATCAGGTCGCTCCCGCACGAAGTCTGCGCTGCGAAAACTGCGCTTGCACCGTGGCCGATCTTTCCAGCAGTGTGCGAAACACCCCCGGCCGCATGGCAGGCAAGCACCTTCTCGGCGTCGGACGGCGATAGCTTCGCCCGGGAGCACGGCGGCAGAACCGCATCAGCGCCGACCGCCGCCGAGGCAATCGTTTCAAGGCAGGCGTCCTTGGCGTCGAACTCGAGCACGCCAAGCGTCTCGAGAGGCATGACGCCCGCCACCATTTTCCCAATCGTCCCCACCGACCTATCCAATTCCGGCTGTTGGCAGATCTCCCGCCAGACACCGATGATCAACTCACGCATGGCTTCACGAACGGTTCTGCTTTGACAGAAAACGGCTTGGCCGTTGCATACCACGGCCAATTCCGTTGCATTTCACGGTTTTGGGCACGGACGTATCGTTTCTACGCCGTGCGGGCGGATCAACTGCAAATTCGGGGCCCAAAATCTCGTATCCTGGGGCAATGATGGCACGGGAGCCAGCTCTTGAGCCGCCTCGCGCCGCCGGTTAACATCACTCCCAGGCGACCGTTCCGCCGGGAGCCTCACCGGTTCCGGATAACAAACCTCGCTCCTCCGCGCGTAACGGCGCGGACTTGCCCGGTCCGTGCTGCAAACCCCAGATGACCAGAAGGAGTCTCCGATGCAACGCCTTGCCGTATCGATAGTCCTTTGCGCGATTCTCATGCCGGTCGCAGCCGCGGCCGGCGGGGCCGCCGAGAAGGTGGCCATGCCGTCGCCCAAACAGCTCGCCGCCCAAGGCTATGAGTCCCTCTTTAACGGCAAGGACCTGCGCGGCTGGAAAGTCCCTGAAGGCGACAATGGCCACTGGAAGGTTGTCGACGGTGTGATTGACTATGATGCCTGCTCCGAAGCCAAGGGCAACAAGAACCTGTATACCGAGCAGGAGTTTGGCGATTACACGATTTACTTCGACTGGCGTTTCAAGCGCGCCACGGGGCTCTACCCGATGCCGACGATCCTGCCCGACGGCAGCTACAAAACGGACGAAAATGGCAAGCAAATCATTACGCCCACCGCCAACGCCGATTCCGGCTTGCTGTTCCGACCGGGACACCAGGCGAACCTTTGGTGCTGGGAGTGTGGCTCCGGCGAGTTGTGGTCGGTCCGCCTCAACAAGGATGCCACGCCCGAAGAGCGGGCGGCGGGCGTCCCGAAAGCC
>JAMOAF010000784.1 GCA_023621895.1 Planctomycetota bacterium | reverse complement strand
TATCCCTTCGAGCGAGGTTACCAGATCGCCAAGAAGGTCGATACGGAAGGCAAGGCGGTCGTGATCACGACGACTCTCGAGCACGCCGAACTGAAGCGCGACCAAATCCACGCCTTCGGCCCCGACAAGCGGATGGCCCGCTGCCAGGGAGCGATGTACGCAACGATCGAATCGGCAGAGTAGAATAGCCGTCAGCGATCAGCGATCAGCAGTCAGCCATCGGCAGTCAGCGATCAGCAGTCAGCCATCGGCCTACGAAGTTGCACAAGCTCCGGCCTTCCAGCGCCAGATATGACACGAACCACGATTCTCCAACACCCTGCTGTAACCTGCGAGCTGCGCCAAACGCGGGGCAACCCCTCGCGGCTAACGGCTATGACCTGTAACCTGATCGCTGATGGCTGACGGCTGACGGCTATTCACCCATGCCCACGTTGCGAACATTCACGCTCGGATGCAAGGTCAACCAGTACGAGACCGAGCTGGTGCGCGAAGGGCTGGCGCGGCTGGGTTTCCGCGACGCCGAGGGAGACGAGCCGGCCGATCTGTGCATCGTCAACACCTGCACGGTGACCGGGGAGAGCGATCTGAAAAGCCGCAAGGCGATCCGCCAGTTGGCGCGAAACAATCCCGCCGCTGAAATCGTCGTCATGGGCTGCTATGCGACGCGTGCCGTGGAGGCCGTCAGCGCGCTGCCCGGCGTGGTTGAAGTGCTCACGGACAAGCGGCAGATTGCCGATTTTCTGTCTCGCCGCGGCGTGCTCGAAGTTCCCAAGGGGATTTCGCGGTTTGGCCATCGCGCGCGGGCTTACGTCAAGGTTCAGGACGGCTGCCGGATGAAGTGCAGCTACTGCATCATCCCTTTCGCGCGTGGCGATCTGTCGAGCCGGCCGCTGGCCGACATCGTCGACGAGGTGCGGCGATTGGCAGACAGCGGCCATCGTGAGATCGTGCTGGCGGGCATCCACCTGGGCCACTGGGGATTGGAGTGGCCGGGAGAAAAGCTCGGCCTGGCCGACCTGGTGGAGGCGATCCTCGGGCTGGACGGGCCCTTCCGCTTGCGACTTTCGAGCCTCGAAGCCGTCGAAGTCAGCGCCCGGCTGCTTGCGCTGATGGCCGAGCACCCCCGGCGAATCTGCCCGCATCTCCACCTTTCCATGCAGAGTGGCTCCGACGCGGTCCTGGCGCGAATGGAGCGGCGATGGGCATCCGCGCGATTTGTCGAAAAATGCCTGGAAGTCAAGGAATCGCTCCCGGCGCCAGCCCTGACGACCGACGTGATTGTCGGATTTCCCGGCGAGACCGAAGTCGATTTCGAGGCCTCTTGCCGCAGGGTCGAACAGGTCGGTTTCTCGAAAGTCCACGTGTTTCGTTTCAGCCCCCGGCAGGGCACCCCGGCAGCCGAGATGCCCGACCAGATCGAGCCGGTTGTCAAACAGCGCCGGGCATCCCACCTGATCGAGGTGGCCGATCGGCTTCGCCGCCAGTTCTTTCAATCACTCGTCGGACGCCGGCTTCAAGTCCTCGTCGAATCGGCGGATGCATCCGGGCCCGGGGTGCTGTTGGGAACGTCCGCTCGTTATGCTCCGGTAACCATCAGCGGGCCGGCGGACTTCGTGGGGCGCCTGGTGGATGTCGAGGCGCGCCAGGCGACCGCCGAAGGGGTCACAGCCACGTTGACTCACTAATACGCCATGCGGGGTGCACGTCAGCTTTTGCGTTTTTGAGCTGGGGAGATAGGAGGCTTAGGGCGTCGCGTGAACGGATAGGGTAGTTGGAAACCAGGAGAAAAGCAGTTGACGGTTTTGCGGCGTAACGTCTTTTGGAACCTCATGGACCCGCCCCTGCTGGAAATGACGGCTGTCTCGAAGTCGTTTGGCCCGGTTCGCGCGCTCGAGGGGGTCGATCTCCGCCTCCACCGGGGCGAGTGCCTGGCGCTGATCGGTGAAAACGGGGCCGGCAAGAGCACGCTGATGAAGATTCTTGGCGGCGTCCTGCCCGCCGACAGCGGCCGGATTCGCGTCGACGGCCGGCCGGTCGCAATCGCCAATTGCCACCAGGCCCGGCAACTTGGCATCGTAGTCATCCACCAGGAGTTCAACCTGGTTCCCACCATGACCGTTCGCGACAACATTTTCCTCGGCCGGGAGATCAGCCGCTTCGGCGTGATCGACACGGCGCGCGAGAACCGCATCGCCCGCGAGTTGTTCGATCGGATTGGGGTCGCGGTCGATCCCGATGCGACGTGCCGGGAATTGACGGTCGCCGAGCAGCAGGTGGTGGAGATCGCCAAGGCCCTCTCGCAGGATTCGCGGATTCTCGTCATGGACGAACCCTCCGCCACGCTCACCAGCCGGGAGGTCGACCGGCTCTTCGACGTGATCGCCGACCTGAAGCGGCACGGGATCGGCGTGGTCTATGTCAGCCACCGGCTCGACGAATTGTTCGAGGTGGCCGACCGCGTGATGGTCCTCCGCGATGGCCGCCTCGTCGGCACGCACGCGACCGGCGAAGTCGACAAGCCAAAGCTCATCGAGATGATGGTCGGGCGGAGCATGGACCAGGAATTTCCCCCGGGCGGTCATCGCCGCGGCCGCTGCGTGCTGGAGGTAAAAGGCCTCGCCCGCCGGCCCAAGGTCCGCGGCGTCTCGTTCTCCGCTTGCGCCGGCGAGATACTCGGCATCGCCGGGCTGGTCGGATCGGGGCGGACCGAGACCGCGCGGCTCGTGTGCGGCATCGACCGGCCCGAGGCGGGCGGAATCCTCCTCGACGGCCGGCCCGTCGCCATCCGCTCGCCCCGCCATGCCATCGCTCTGGGGATCGGATACCTGAGCGAGGATCGCAAGGGCGACGGGCTGGTGCTCGGCATGAACTGCCAAGAGAACTTCGCCCTGCCCAACATGCGCAAGTTCTCGCTGGCCGGCTGGATTCGGCAAGCGCTGCTGCGCGACCGTTTCCAGCGCCATGTCGACAGCCTCGGTGTCAGGCTCTCCGGTCACTCCCAGCCGGCCGCGGAGCTTTCCGGCGGAAACCAGCAGAAGCTCGTTCTCGCCAAGTGGCTGGAAACCGACAGCCGGGTGCTCGTCTTCGACGAGCCCACGCGCGGCATCGACGTCGGCGCGAAGTACGAGATCCACCAGCTCATGCATCGCCTTGCGGAGGCGGGCAAAGTCATTATCATGATCAGCAGCGAGCTGGAGGAAGTCTTGGGAATGAGCGATCGCGTTCTGGTCATGCACGAGGGCCGAATCAAAGGAGAGCTGGCAGACCCGGCAAGTGCGACCCAGGCGGACGTCCTCTCGATGGCCGTTGCCTAAGCAACCCGCCGTAGGGTGGTCGAGAGCGGACCAGCCCGGGGCGGTTAGCAGGGTCGCAGCGGTTTGCCGGAACCGAACGTGTTTGCACGGCCAGAACGCCAGCGCCGCCCCACCGACCGCGCGGGTAAACGTCCAGCGCCGCCTCACGGTGGGCCGCCGCTGGCCTTGCGGTTGTGCCGACGTTTCCTCTGATGGAGCGCGTGGCGATAATGCATTCCGCCAAGGGATGGGCCGCTCTGGACCACCCTACACGCGGTGGGATAACATCATGTGGAAACGCATCTATCGGCAATTCGGCATGCTCTTGGTGCTCGCCGCCCTGGCGGCGTTCTTTTCCGCGGCGACGATGCGCCG
>JAMOAF010000680.1 GCA_023621895.1 Planctomycetota bacterium | reverse complement strand
CGGGCCAGCGCGGCCGTGAACTGGCGGTTGCTGACCGGCTCAGGCGCGGTCACGTTGACCGGCCCGGAGAGCGTTTCCTTGGCCAGCACGTGGCAAACCGCGCCGGCGGCGTCGTCGATCGCGACCCAACTCCAAATCTGCTCGCCGCCGCCGAGCCGGCCGGCGAGCCCGAGGCGAAACAGGGGCAGCATCTGCCGCAATGCGCCGCCGCGGGGGCTGAGGACGACCCCGAAGCGGAGGTTCACCACGCGCACGCCGGCAGCGCGGGCCGGCTCGGCGGCTTCCTCCCACTGGCGCGTCAGGCCCGCCAGAAATCCCTCGCCGGGCATTGCCTCCTCGGTGAGCCGTTCGGCCCCCCGGTTGCCGTAGTAGCCCACGGCCGAGGCGCAAGCGAAAACCTTGGGAGGCCGCTCGAGGCCGGCGATCGACCGGGCGAGCAGCCGCGTCGAGATCACGCGGCTGTCGCGGATCCGCTGCCGCCTCTGGGCCGTCCACCGGCCCGAGGCGATGCTCTCGCCCCCCAGGTGGACCACCGCGTCGGCCCCTTCCAGGTCGGCCGGATCGAGCCGGCCGGAGTCGGGGTCCCAGTAGATTGTCTCTGGCGACGAGCCGGCCGCGCCGCGGACCAGCCGGCGGACGCGGTGGCCGGAGTCTTTCAGGATCGGCAAGAGGGCCGAGCCGACGAGGCCCGACGAGCCGGAAATCACGATGGTTTGCATGATGCCCTCGGGATCGTGCTTGGCTCTTCTGGACCAGTTAAGCGAACCGGGCGGGGCGGGGCGGCCGCTTGCCCGAATCACCCCTCGAAGCGTATTAGTGCATAACGTTTTTTGCCGCTGCGGAGGACCATCACCGTGTCGCTGGCCAGGTGCCGGGCATCGAGGACCGTGTCCACGTCGTTGATGCGGCGGTTATTGACGTAGGCGCCGCCCTGGGTGATTGTCCGCCGTGCTTCGCCCTTTGACCTGGCCAGGCCCGACTCGACCAGCGCGTCGACGATCGGCAGGCCGCCGCCTTCGAGCCGGTCCCGCCCGAGCCGCTTGTGGGGCACGTCGGCGAAGATCGCCGCCAACTGCGCGTCGCTGAGCCGGCCGATCTCGGCGCCGAAGAAGATCTCGGTCGCCTTGATCGCGGCGGCCAGCCCCTCGTCGCCGTGGACGAGGCGGGTCAACTCGGCGGCCAGCCGCCGCTGGCCTTCGCGGGCCTCCGGCGCCGCCCGGTGTGCGGCCGCCACCGCGTCGATCTCCTCCGCGGCCAGGTCGGTGAAGAACCGCAGGCACTTGTCGACGTCGGCGTCTTCGAGGTTGATCCAGTACTGGTAGAACTGGTAGGGGCTTGTTTTCTCCGCGTCGAGCCAGAGGGCGCCCGACTCGGTCTTGCCCATTTTCGATCCGTCGCTCTTGGTCAGCAGGGGGCAGGTGATGCCGTAGAGCTGGACGCCGCGGATTCGCCGGGCGAGGTCGATGCCGGCAGTAATATTACCCCACTGGTCGCTCCCCCCGGCCTGGAGCTCGCACCCGTAGTGCTCGTTGAGGTGAACGAAATCGTAGGCCTGCAAGAGCATGTAGCTGAACTCGGTGTAGCTCAAACCCGTGTCATCGCGGCCGAGGCGGCTCTTGACCGAGTCCTTGGTGAGCATCACGTTGACCGGGAAATGCTTGCCGATGTCGCGGAGGAATTCAAGGTAGCCGAACCGGCCCATCCAGTCGAAGTTGTTGACGAGCACGGCCGATGTCGGGCCGCAGCCGAAATCGAGGAACCGGCGGAGTTGCTTTTCCATGCCCGCCTGGTTGGCGCGGAGCAGTTCGACCGAGAGCAACCGGCGCTCCTCGCTCTTGCCGCTCGGGTCGCCGATCATGCCGGTGGCCCCGCCGACCAGGGCGATCGGCCGGTGGCCCGCCCGCTGGAACCGACGCAGGACCATCAGCGCCATCAGGTGGCCGACGTGCAGGCTGTCGGCAGTCGGGTCGAAGCCCACGTAGACGGTTCGCGTTTTCTCGCCGAGCCACCGGGGCAGATTCTCGTCGTCGGTCGTCTGGTTGATGAGGCGGCGCCAGGAGAGTTCGTGAAAGATGTTGAGCATGGAGAGGCGGGGAGTTGAAGGTGTCAGCAATCAGCAATCAGCAATCAGCTATCAGAGATACCTGGTTCCCAAGCTCCAGCTTGGGAACCCTATTGGGCGGGGTGTTGCTCGGCGGCATCCAATGCTCCAGTCTGCGTTCCCAAGCTGGAGCTTGGGAACGAGGTGAAGGTGAAAAACTGAACCCTAGAGCCTTTCCTGCGTTCCCAAGCTGGAGCTTGGGAACGAGGTGAACGTGAAAAACTGAACCCTGAACCCCGAACCCTGAACCCTTCGCCCGAACCCTTCGCCCGAACCCTTCGCCCGAACCCTTCGCCCGAACCCTTTCTCTTAACGCTTCCTCTAACGCCACATATCGTCGTCGGCGAACGGATTGACCGGGCCGGAGAGCTTGGGCCTCGGCAGGGCCTTCAGCGCGCTCTCGGCCAGGCGGAGGTCCTCGCGGGTGGTGATTTTCAAGTTGATCCGCGAACCGCGGACGACGGCGACCGGCTTGCCCAGCCGCTCGACGAGCTGGGCGTCGTCGCTGGCCGGCTCGGCGCCTCGTTTCTCGTAGGCCTCGATCAGCAACTGGCGGCGGAAGACCTGGGGCGTTTGTGCCTCCCACAGCCCGGAGCGGGATACCGTTTCCGCGATCCGCTTGCCATCAACCCGTTTCAGGGTTCCATCGACGGGCACGGCAAGGATAGCGGCGCCTGTCTTCTCGGCGGCGGCGAAGACCTCGTCGATCCACGGATCGCAGATGCATGGCCGCGCGGCGTCGTGCACGGCGACGAAATCGGCCTCGGGTTTCACCTTCGCCAGCGCATGGGCGACCGAATCGGATCGCTCCGCGCCGCCTTCGACCACGTCGATGCCGAGAATTGCCACGTTCGAAGCGAACTTGAAATTGAAGTACTCGCGGTCGTCCGGCGAGATCGCCAGGATCACCTGAATCACGTCGCCCCGGCCGAGAAACCGCTCGGCGGAGTGAAGCCAGACCGCGCGGTTGGCCAGCGGGGCAAACGGCTTCTTGTAGTTCTTGTCTTGAAACCGGCTGCTCTTGCCGGCGGCCGGCATGATCACCGAATACTTGGCCACGGTGCAATTCTCCCCAAAAGTCGCCGAGCAGTCCGAAACCAATTATTGTCCCCTTCCGTGGCGGGGCGTCAAGGAGGCGACCGTTGCGATCCGCGGCCGAGGGCCGCAGCGCGGCCGGCGAGCCGGCCGTCGCCCGCGTCCCCGGAGGCACTCGCCAGGGCCGTCCCACTGTGCCAAAATGTCCAGCATGGAACTGCTTGAATTGACCCTGGCGACCCCGGAAGAAAACCTGGCTTTGGACGAAGCCCTGCTCGACGAAGCCGAGGCGGCCGGCCGGCCCAGCGAAGTCCTGCGGCTCTGGGAACCGATCCTGCCGGCCGTTGTCGTCGGCCGATCCTCGCGCCTGGCCGCTGAAGTCCACGCCGACCGCTGCGCCGTGCGGGCGATTCCCATCCTGCGGCGCGCCAGCGGCGGAACCGCCGTCATGGTCGGACCCGGTTGCCTGATGTATGCCGTCGTCCTGAGCCTGCGGACGCGGCCCGAACTCCGCTTGATCGACCAGGCCCACCGCTTCGTGCTCGGACGGATCGCCGCGGAAATCGCCCGCTATGCACCCCCGGTGCGCTGCCGCGGGACGAGCGACCTGGTCCTCGGCGACCGGAAGATTTCGGGCAACAGCGTCCGGGTGAAGCGGGATCATCTCGTGTACCACGGCACGCTCTTGTACAATTTCCCCATCGAGTTGATCGAAGACTGCCTGCCGCAGCCGCCCCGCGAGCCGGACTATCGCCAAGGCCGCCCCCACCGGCAGTTCTTGACGAACCTGCCGGTCTCGCGCGACGATCTCGAGCGGGCGCTGATCGCCGCGTTTCAGGCGACCGGGTTGAGGGTCGAATGGCCCCGCCAGCGCGTCGCCGAACTGGTCGCCGAACGTTACGGCCTGGCTGCCTGGCACGGCGACCGCTAGGGCCTTTTTTTACCAGGGCTGGAGGAACATGCAACAGCAGCAGCACGCCGGCAACCGGCAAGGTGATCCGGCCACGCCGCGTCTCCGGGGCCGCGGCACGGGATGGCGGATGGCGGTCTTGGCGTTCATGCTCGGCACGCTGTTCTCGATCGCGCGCGGTTCGTCCAGCCGCAACGGCCTGGTCCCCTCCGGCTCGGCCCAGTCCGTCGCCGCCGCGGAATCGCCCGCCAGTGGCCAGTCCAGTCCGGACGATCGGTTGCGAGCGCTGGCGCTCGGAACCTGGCAAGACGAGTATCGCGGCAAACGCACGATGGAGCTCCGAGCCGACGGCACCGGCACGATGGTTGTCGAGTTGTCGGGCTGGACGGCAACCCTCTTTGCCGATCGCTTGGAGTTCGACATGGCCTGGTCCATCGAGGGGGGCCGGATGCAGAAACAGACGCTCGGCGGCCGGCCGGAAGAAAAGGTCCGCATGATCCTCGAAATGATGGGCGACCGGGTCGACGAGCCGATCCTGGAATTGACCGGCGATCGGTTGCTGCTGCTGGATGCCGACGGCAAAACCCGTTACGATTGGCGCCGCGCGCCGAAAAACGGCTCGTAGGACGGGTCTCCCGGCCCGTCGCCGTATTTTTTGGTTGGCTATCGGTGGGGCGGCGCTGCCGAATCGGTGGTGGCAAACGGTTGGGTTTTCCGCACCCAGTGGCCACTTGAACCGCATCGGGATGGGCCGCTCTGCACCACCCTACGGCTCGTAGTCAGACGCTGAAGCGGATCAGCAGGATGTCGTCGTCCTGGACTACGTAGTCCTTGGATTCCTGCCGAACAAGGTGGTGGGCCTTGACCTCGCGCTCGCTCCGGAGCCGGACCAGGTCGGCGCAGGTCATGACTTCGGCGCGGATGAAGCCGCGCGCCAGGTCGGTGTGGATGCCGGCGGCGGCCTCCAGCGCGGTTCCGCCCTTGGGGAGCAGCCAGGTGCGGACTTCCTTCTCCCCGGCGGTGAAGAACAGTCGTTGTCCCGACGCGTCGAGCATCGTGCGGATCAGGTGACTGCGGTCGGTTCCGCCGACGCCCATCTCCTCCTCGAACTCGGCCCTTTCCTCAGGCGACATTCGCGACAGCTCCAATTCGAGTCCGGCGGGGACCGGGAAGACGGGGATCTCCTCCGGGGCGCAGGCGCGAAACCGCTCCGGGTTATCTTCATCGTCCGCCGTGTTGACGACGACCATCCGCGGTTTTTCGCTGAGCAAGCGGAAGGCGCGCGTGACCTTGCGCTGTTCATCGGTCATGTCGGCCTCGCGGAGCGGCTCGCCCGACTCGATCGCCTTGAGGACCATCCCGAGCGTTGCGTCCTCGTGGGCGAGTGCTTCCTTCTCGGTGCGGGGGATGGGTTTCTTGATCGACTCGGCGATCCGCTCGATCCGCCGGCTGACGAGGTCCATGTCGGCGAGCATCAGGTCTTCTTCGAAGCTTCTGAGTTCGCTTGCCGGATCGGAACCGTCGAAGGCGGCGACGACGAGGACAAGGCAGCCGGCCTCGCGGATCAGGGCCAGCCGCGCGGCGTTGCCTTCGTGAGTCCGACTGAGGCCGGGCGTGTCGACGATTTCCAGGGTCGCGTGCGTGATTTTCTTCGGTTTGTAGATGTCCGCCAGCAGCTCGATCCGGGGTTCGGGGATCGCTGCCATGGCGCTCTGGCCGGTGTGCGTGTGGGAGGGGTCCGGGGCAACGCTGGTGAGCCACTCAAACAGCGTGCTCTTGCCGGAACCCTGGTACCCGACCAATCCGATTTTCATGGATCATTCCTAGCGCGCGGTTTCCAGTTCTCTCAACGCCTGTTCTACCGTTTGAGCCTGCCGGTTGTCCAGGCTGCCCGGCCCGAAGCGGACCTGGTAGAAGGCCTCCGCCACGTAGGCGGCCGATCGGGCGAGATCTCCCTCGCGGCCGCCCGGCAGGCAGTCGGCGGCCTCGGCGGCGAATTCCCTTTGGGTCTGTCCTTGCCGGCGGCGCAAGCCGCGCCGGGCCAAGAGGGCTTCCAGCCGGCGATAGAAGGCCACGCGGGCTCCGCGGCCCTGCGCCGACCGCCGGCCAGGCAGCCAGGCGGCCATCAGCCGGGCGGCGAAACGGGCGGCTCGATAAACAAGGTAGCCAAAGCCGAACGTTCCCAAGAGCAACACGGCCGCCTGCCAACTGAACCAGCCGGCCTCGGCGAGCATCCGCCCGATCGCGCCCGGCAGCGCCAGCAGCCGCCTCCCCAGGTGTTTCCACCAGAAGGGATCGATCAGCCCCTGCCGGATGCGGTTGGCGATCGAGCGCAGCGGATCGTACACGGCGGCGCGCTGCCGCGCGCTGTCCATCTCGACGACGTAGCTGATCCAGGCGGATTTCATCCATTCGAACCAGCTCCCCACGTTCTTGGCGATCGATCCGGCGGTGGCCTGGCCGGCGGCAGCCGGCGTGGCGTCCAGCCGCAGCCAGCCGCCGGCGCTCCAATCGGCGCTGGCCAGGCCGAAGACGGGCGGCGCCGCCAGGCCCTGGATTGTCTCCGGCGGCACGTACGCTTCGACCCACGTGTGGGCGTTCAACTGGCGGACGCGATAATATTCCCCCAATCCGTCGTATTCGTCACTCAGGTAGCCAACGACCAGGCGGCTGGGAATCCCTTGGCTGCGGAGCATCAACGCCAGCGCCGTGGCGAAATACTCGCAGTGGCCCCGCGGCGTGTTCTTGACGAAGTCTTCGATCGGGTCGAGCTGCCCGTCGCGAGACTGGCCCTCCAGGCTGTAGGCAAACTGCCCCGACGATTTCAACTGCGTTTCCAGGCACCGGGCGCGCTCGATCACCCCGGCCTCGCCCAACCCCGATTCGGCGATCCAGCGATCCGCGGTCGCGATCAGCGTCGGCAGGTCGCCCGCGGTGAGGCCGAGGAGCTGCTCGCGGCGGATCGGCATCGGGCTCGGCGTCAGCGGCGCCTGCAATCCCTCGGCAATCGCGTAAGTTCCCAGCCTGTATTCCATCTGCCGGTTTCGCTGCCGCCGGGTTCGCCTGAGCCGCTCGTTGATCGCGTCGCCCATCAATCGATCATTCCCCTGGAGTGCCACGTAGGGCCAGACGCAGAACAGTTCGTCGCGATCAAGCGGCTGGATGGCGATGTGCTGAACGATGTAGCCGGGCCGCAGGCCGCCCGGCGGCGGCGTCAGGGGCCGCAAACCGGACTCGCCGCGGTCCACCGCGAATCCCGAACCGCGGAACTCCCAGTTGCCCCATAGATAGTGCGTCAGCACGGCGCCGCGGAGATAGACTCCCCCCTCCACCCGGCACACATTGCCTGACGCCGGGTCGGTCAAGCGGACCTTCATGACTTCTTCGGGATCTTCGACGAGGATTCCCAGCTCGCCAAGCTGCACCCGGTCGGAGAAGCCGACGGCCCGAAGCGGATCGGTCGGCCGAGGGTTCCAAGTGAAGCTGCCGAAGTGCGGCAGCGTGAAATCGATCCGTCCGAACCGCGGAATCAGCACGAACAGGGCAACCGCCACGACCAGGGTGCCGGGGATCATGCCGGCCAGGAGCCGGTAGAACTCGAAGCCGACGCCGGCGCGGCCGCCGAGATGATCCGCCGAACCGGTGAACTCGGGCTCCTCGCCGCCGAGCGGCCAGCGGCCGGCGCCAACGTCTTTCGGGACCCGCCGCCGCGCGGCGCCTTCGGTGTCGTCGCTCTCCCCATAATCGAGGAACAGCGACACCGGGCCGACCACGAACGTCGCGGCGGCGATCTTGCCCAGACGCCGCCAGTTGATGCCCAAGCGCTGCGAGAGGGTATGGACCTCGCGCGGCACGATCGGCCGGTGGCGGGCCTGGTGGTAGTGCGTCCGCTCGTGATGCAGGAAAAGCAGGGCAAGCGCGGAAACGCCCACGAAAAAGTAGAGCAAAAGCAGCGCGGCAAACCAGACGCCCTGGAAGAAGGTGGCCGAGGCCGCCACTTGCAGGAGGCTCAACAGGGCGATGTGCCACCAGGTGCGAAAGTCCTTCTCCTGAAACAGCAGGATCAGCATCACGTAGGCCAGCAGGTTGGCGATCGCGATCACCTGCACCGAACCCCGGATCTGGAACAACTGCCAGAGCGACAGCAGCACCGCGAGCATCACCGCCACGTTCGTCACGCGGCGGTTGACGCGAAACACCCCGAGGATGTCCGTCAACCAGACGGCCGCCATCGCCGCAAGCACGGCGATCACCGGCAGGTACGGATTCTGCTCGCCCAACCCCAGCAGGATCGTGCCCAGGGCAGCGAACGAAGCCATGTTGATTGCCAGCATGCGTTGGAGGTACAAAGCCGGGGCCCTCCGCCCTGTTACGCCTGGTAGTATTCGTTCAATTCTTCCTCGGCCGTGCTCACCGCGACCAATCGGCGAGCCGGCCCGCGGCGACTCCGCCGCCGGATCGCCGCCATGACCTCCGCGTGCTCGCCGGCCAGCTTGCGCGTGCTGATCACGACGACCTCGGCGTCGGCGCTCACCTTCGGCATCACCGCACCTGCCAGACCGGCCAGGCTCGCCGCCGGCGACGCCTCCGCCACGGCGAGCTGGGCCATGATCTCTTCCATCACCGGCGGCGACGCCGAGCCGCCGCAGAGATCGAGCCCCTCGCCGCCGATCGCCACCAGCAGGTTGCTGCCCCCGCGGCGGCACGCATCGGCGACGATCGTCGCCGCGAAGCTGATCGCCAGTTCGACGTTCTCCCGGTCGGCGGCCCTCGCCCCGGCCGGCTGCCAGAGATCGAGCAGCACGGCCACGTCGCGGTGGCGCTGCTGCTCGAACTGCCTGACGACGAGCTTCTGGTGCCGTGCCGAGCTGCGCCAATGGACCCAGCGGCTGCTGTCGCCGGCCTGCCATTCGCGGACCCCGAAAAAATCGCCGCTGGCCCGGGCCTGGCCCAGTTGCCTCCGCTGCGTCCCCTCGTGCGATTCCCGCCGCCGTGAGCGCCAGGCGGCCGTTAGCCGTCCCAGCCGGGGGTAGACCGTCAACGTGTCCACCCGGCTGTCGATGAGCGTGCCGCGAAACAGGCCGAAAGGGAAACGCGTCGAGAGCTTCAGGGGCCCGACGCGGTAGCGACCCCGCTGGGGAAGCCGGCCGCGGTACTCGCGGCGTCGCGTATCCCCCGGCTCGACGTGGGAAAAAAAGACCGCCGGCCGGACCGGCGCCTCGTCCGCCCCATTCAGCCGCACGATCTCCTCTTCGACAACCAGCGCCCAGCTCGTCGTTCGCTTGCGGCGGTTCGCAACCTCCAGGTCGACGACCAACAGGTCGCCGGCGCACACCCCGCGGGGCATCTGGCGGCGGACCTCCAGCCCGCGAAGCGTAATCACGACAAGTCGCCAGCAGAGAAGCATCGGCCCCGACAAGAGCGCCGCCAGCAGGAGCAGGAGGTTGATCTCCCGCAGCATGGCCGCCGCGAGCAGAAACGCCAGCAGGACCAGGTAGTACCAGCCTTCGGAAGTGATCGAAATGCGACGGCGAAGCATGGCGAAGTTACGGGGCACAGGCGGCAGGTTGCAGGCAGGAAGCGGGAGTCGGGCGACAGGGGCGCGAGCGCCGTGATGGATGCAACAATGTCGCTGTCCCCTCCGATCCGTGGGCTGCAACCTGTCCTCAACTGGGTACGGGCACTTCCTCGACGAGCCGGCCGATCAGCGCTTCGAGCGCCTCGCGCTGGCTGCCGTGGAGGTAGCCCTTGGTCAGGACACGATGCGACAATATGGGAACGGCAAGGCGTTTGACGTCGTCGGGCACGACGTAATCCCGGCCCTCGGCCATCGCCAGGGCCTGGCAAGCGCGGTAGTACGACAAGGCCCCGCGGATGCTCACGCCCACCTGCAAATCCTCGGTCGTCCGCGTCGCGTGAACCACGTCGAGCAGATATTCGTTGATCGAATCGTCGACACGAACGCGGCGGACCTCGTCTTGAAGCTCCTCGACCTGCCTGCCGGTGAGCACTGCCTCGAGCCGATCGACGGGCTCGCCGGCGCGGTGGTCGACAAGCACCCGCAATTCCTGGTCGCGCTCTGGATAGCCGACGGAAATTCGCATCAAGAAACGGTCGAGCTGGCTCTCGGGCAGGGGGTACGTGCCTTCAAACTCGAGCGGATTCTGCGTCGCGATCACCATGAACGGCCGTTCCAACAGATGCGTCGTTCCGTCAACCGAGACTTGCCTCTCGCTCATCGCTTCCAACAAGGCGCTTTGCGTGCGGGGCGTCGTCCGGTTGATTTCGTCCGCCAGGACGATGTTGGCGAACACCGGCCCGCGGCTGAAGACGAAATCACTCCCCTTGGCGTTGTAATAGCTGCTTCCGGTGATGTCGGCGGGCAGCAGGTCGGGCGTGAACTGGATGCGGCGGAAGGTGCCCGAAACACTCCGAGCGAGGGCCTTGGCGATCAGGGTCTTGCCCACTCCCGGCACGTCCTCCAGCAGAATATGCTCGCCAGCAAGCAGCGCCACGACGCACAGGCGGATCACGTCCCGCTTGCCAAGCACCACCCGCTCGAGATTCTCCTCCAACTGGTGGATCAGCGACCCCTGGTCGATAGCCATCGAAGGCTCCCTGGATGGATGGGAAAGGCGGCCAGAGCGCGGCTTTCCATGGATGCTTATTGGAATCAAGCTGCGCCATGCCTCTCGCCGCGCCTGTCCGAAACGCGGGTCCCCGCCTCAGACCGCCGCAGCGACAGCGACGCGCCTACTGCACAAAATTGACTTGCTCCATCGTAGCTCCAAACCGCCGAAATCGTCCAGTCGTCGCCCGAAATCTTCAGACGAGACGGCAAAAAGAGGATTCGCCGGAGCCCCCTCTGGCGAGAGAGTCGCGACTTGGCACCCCCCTTACCGTGTGCTGCAAAATGTCACCCCCTCTCCGCCGCCGTTGACGGAAAGCAACGTCTTCCACGTCAGTGCTCCGGGGTATCAAGGCATTGGTGCTGCCCGGCATACCCTTTTGGAGCTAGATTTTACCGGGACTATCCGCGATTGTCACAGCAACGGGAACTTGGGGAACGGCGATTGCAGTGATTGACTGCCGCCCCCGTTTTGTTGCCCAATTCAAGGCCGCCCTGATGGCCGAAGTGATCGAGATTCGCGAGCTTGAGCGACTGGCCTCCTACCGGCTCGTCTGGCAAGCTCTTCTGAACCAGACAATCGACGCCACGTTTTTCCAGTCGCTCGACTGGCTGGAGACATTCTGGCGGCACCATCCGGAGCAGCGTTTTCGCGTGCTCATGGTCGGGTCGGGCGGCGAGCCGATCGGGATTGTTCCCCTGGTGGTCGTTACGGAGAAGACGGGCATTGGGCCGGTGCGTTTTCTCACGTACCCCTTGCAGGACTGGGGGTCGTTTTACGGCCCGATCGGCCCCAATCCGGCGGCTACCTTGGCGGCGGCGATGGGCTACCTTCGCCGCGCGCGGAGGGACTGGGATGTTCTCGACCTCCGCTGGATCGACCGCGACCGCACGGATCGCGGCCGCACGAAGCTGGCGATGCGCTCCGCCGGTTTTTGCCCGCACGAGCAGCCGTGGATGCGCGGCGCGGTTGTCGACTTGCCGCAGAACTGGCGCGACTACTGGCAATCGCGGCGGAGAGCGTGGCGCACGAACGTCGATCGCTGCCGGCGGCGACTGGAGGCTGAGGGGCGCGTCGCCTATCTGCGTTGCCGGCCGGAGGGGATCGCCTTGGGCGACGGCGATCCGCGGTGGGACTTATACGACCAGTGCGTTGCCGTGGCCGAGCGGAGTTGGCAGTCGCGGTCCGCCGCGGGCAATACCCTGAGTTCGGCGGAGGTCAGCGAGTTTCTTCGCGGAGTGCACGCCGCGGCGGCGCGCGCCGGGGCGGTCGATTTGAACCTTCTCTTGGTCGACGGCAGCCCCTGCGCGTTTGTTTACAACTATCATCGAGAAGGCCGCGTGTTTGGGCTTCGCAAGGGATTCGATCCGGCGTTTCGCGCCGCCTCGCCCGGCGTCGTCCTCGATCGCTTGATGTTCGAAGACGCCGTGCGCCGGGGCGACATTCGCTACGATCTGGGCGTTGGCTCCCTGGAGGTGAAGCGCCCCTGGATCACCCGCGAAGTGACGAGTTACCGGATGACCCACTTTCCGTGCACGGCCGCGCGAGCGCAAATCCTCCGCCTGAAGCGCTGGTGCCAGGCCCATTTCGGCGACACGGACGCCCTTGTGGCCTGGCGATCGGCCTGAGGCCGATTCGACCACGCCTCGCGCAATCGCAGACGGATGGCCGCGTGGGCTTGCTCCGTGCTTGACCCGCCGCGGGCTCACGCCTCACCCCGGACCCGTTCACCCCGTCGCGACGCAAGCGCCCGGCTACCGGCCGTGATCGTCGCTGTCGATCGGCCAGCGGATCGACGCCAAGCGGTAGAGAATCACGAGCAGAAAGGCCCCGCCGACGGCGGCAAAAAACCCGATCGGACTGATCGGATTGAAGGTCGGCCGTTTCAAGGCCCAACTCAGCGCAACCAGTCCCAGCGTGGTGCCCATGATGCCGAGAACCACGGTCCCGACGGCCCCCCGGGGCTCTGTCCCGGGCACGAGGGCTCGGGCGAGCAACCCGGCCAGCGTACCGAACCCGACCCAGATCAACACGACGTTGATCCATTGCTGGGCAACGCTCGATAGTTCAAAGTCGGGCACGGTAGTCCGCCTCAATCATTCGCCGCTCCGCCGCCGGAGCGCCGGTCAGAGTTGCCGCATGCCGGCTTCCGCCTGCGCCTGCTTCAGCGCATTTGCTTCGCGCTGGAGTTTGAATTCCGGGCCCGGCGGAAAGTACTGGACGTCGTCCCGCATGTAGTTCGGACTGGGCAGGGTTTGGCCCCCGACGTCTACCTGGCAGCCGGTAACTCCCAGCGCGGCAGCGACCACAAGGCCGCCCAACACGGCGCGAAGCGGGCGCAAACGCTTGATGGTGCCGCTCATTCGCCATCTCCTCAATTGGTTCTTGCTGATTTCCCCCAAAGCCCGCAGTCGCCACCCCCTAAAACGGGTAGGCTCGCGCGGACTCTGCTAGCCGTCACAATCGTTACGATCGATATCGTCCGGAAAAACCGCACGACTTTAACTCCAGATTACAAGGATTTGGGATGCCATCCCCCCGAAGGCCCTCGGCTTGGCCGCCGCCGAACTGACCAGCGGGGCGCTGCCTGATGGTCGGCCGAGCCGGCGGCGGGCTTTTCTGGCTAATTTGCCGGCCGCCGGGGCCGAAAGGGAAACTCCTTGCCAAAAAGCTATATCATAGTATCGAGGAGGCTGTGGCGGCCGGCGCCTGGCAGCCAGCGGAGGGCGGACCTCGCTACTTGAATCGAGCAGGAGTGCGTACCACGATGGCAAGGACAATCCACAACCCACACGGCTCGCGGTCGCCTGCGGCGGGCTGGCGGCCGAGCCACGGTCGGTGTCGGCGCGGACGATCGATGCGAGAACCGGCTCCCGGCACGCGCCCCGATCCGCTGCTGGGCGCGGCCCAAGAAGGGGCAAGCGCGGCATCCCGCGCCCTCGGCCGGACCTTGCTCGTGGCCGCGACTCTTCTCTGCGCCGCCGCGCGGACCGAGGCGCAGGGGGTCGGGCGGGAAATCCCCACGATAGCCTACTACTCGACCTTCAACGAACTCTACGACGGCGAATACGACGACGCCCTGCGCCATTTTCAGGGAGAGTGGCGCGGAGCGATCAAGAAGCCGCAAACCCGCTGGCTCGACTCGATCTGCTATCACACGATGATCGGCGAGTGCTTCTACCAGATGGGGCACCTCGACAAGGCGCTCGAGCAGTACACGGCGGCGATCCAGCTCTTTCTCCAGTACAACGACTGGATGATCCGCGTGCAGTTTCCGCAGACCATCCGGCCGCTCAACCCGCAGGCCTGCCCCTGGGGGGTCAGCCAGCGCGGCGCCAAGCTGGGCGATTTTCCGACCTCGATGCCGATCACCGAAGGCGAGATCAACGTCAATGAGCAGATTCAACGGGGCGGCGTTGTGCAGCAGGCGATCATGATTCCGATCCACGTGTCGGAGATCGTCCGCGCGACGACGTTGGCGATCCGCCGGCGAACGGAGCTGCTCGGCCCGCTCTGCACCACGGACCGCTTGACGCTCGACCTGGTCGAAGTCCTCGCGCGCCGCCCCGGCCTGCCAAACCACTGGTCCCAGGCGTGGATCGACGTCCAACTGGGGATGGCCCAGATTGCCGCGGGCAAGCCCACCGACGCGATTCCCACGCTCAACCGGGCGATCCTCGCCGCCGGCCAATACGATCACCCGATGACCCCCATGGTGCTGCTCGAACTGGGGCGCCTGGCCCTCCACCGGGGCGAGTTCGACGCGGCCCTGAATCATTTCCACGAGGCCAGCCTGGCGGCCTACTATTACGACCCGAGCGTCCTGGAGGAGGCGTTTCGACTCGCCAGCGTCGCCCACATGGCGGCCAATCGCCAGGGAATCTACCCGACCCTGCCGGCCGCCACCGCCTGGGCCAAGCTCAAGCGGCACCGGCACCTCCAGGCCTCGCTTCTCTTGTCGGCCGCGGAATGCCAACTGGTCATGGACCAGCCGCGGCAGGCCGAGCGCTCGTTGGCCGACGCGAGTCTTGTCGTCGGGCGGCGGAGAATGGGCGACGGAGGGATTGGCGCGCGATACCACTACCTGATGGCAACCCTCTATTTCAAGGATCGAAAGCTCAACGAGGGCTACCAGGAGCTCAGCCGGGCGATGGCCTTCATGCAGTACGGGTCCCGATGGCTGTTCCAACTGGCGCGGCTCGACCAGCATTTTCTCTCCGGCAATATATCGATGAGCAGCGCCCTGAACAGCCGAGCGGCGATGGATTTCTACGAGTTCCTGCTCCGCGACCCGGCCGTCATGGATTGGACGCTCGACCCGATGGAGTCGCTCGCCGTGCTCAAGACTCCCCACGCCCAATCCTACGAGCACTGGTTCCTCGTCGCCATCAGCCGCAAGAGCCCCGAAAAAGCCCTGGAAATCGCCGACCTCGGGCGCAGGCACCAGTTCCACAGCTCGCTGCCGTTCGGCGGGCGGATGCTCTCCCTGCGGCGGATTCTTGAGACTCCCACGGACCGCCTGCCCGCCGATCTGGCGCTCCAGCGGCAGGACTTGCTGGCCGGCTACCCGGCCTACGCCGCGCTTGCGCAGCAGGCCCAGGCCGCCCGGTCAACGCTCAACGCGGCGAGTCTGGCGACAGCGGACAAGACCGCCTCCGCCGCCCAGCGGCAGGCCTTTGCGCAGTGGGAATCGCTGAGCATGGAACAAGAGGCGATCCTGCGCGAGATGGCGGTCCGGCGCGAAAAGGCAAGCCTCGTCTTTCCACCCGTCCGCTCCGTTCAGGAGGTCCGCGAGTCGCTGCCGGCCGGGCAGGCGATCCTCGCCTTCTATGCGGCCAAGGGTGAACTGTACGGCTTCCTGCTCAATCGCGACGACTACTCGTTCTGGCGGCTGCCCGCAATCCCCAAGCTGACTCGCGGTCTGGCGGCGGCCTTGCGGGCGATGGGTCATTACGATCGCAACGGCGAAGTGACCGTGGAAGCCTTGGCCGATCAGGAGTGGAAGAAGTCGGCCCAGCAATTGCTTGCCATGATCCTGGACGGCTCGCGCGCGGATTTCACGTCGGATTTCCCGGAATTGGCGATCGTGCCCGACGGCCTGCTCTGGTACGTGCCGTTCGAGGCGCTCCAGGTCGAGGTCAACGGCCAGTTGCGCCCCTTGATCGACCGCTTTCGCATCCGTTACGCGCCCACGCTGGCGCTGGCCGCGCCGCCGCGCGAGACGCGATCGTTCGGGCCGGGAACCGAGACCGCCGTGGCGCTGGGCAAACTGCATCCGCGAGACGACGGCTCGGCCTCGCAGAAGGCGTTCGAAGAACTCTCCAAGGTCGTGCCCCGGACGTTCGTCCTGCCGGGGTCGCCGTTGCCGGCCAGCGCCGCGATGATCGCCCCGCTGCTGAGCCAGTTGATTGTTCTTGACGATATCCAGCCGGCCGAGCAGGGCCCCTATTCGTGGTCGCCGATCCAGGCCGAACGGGGCAAGCCGGGCAACATGCTGGCCGATTGGTTCCCCCTCCCGCTCGGCGGGCCGGAAGTGGTCATGCTGCCCGGCTTCCACACCCCCGCGGAGAACTCGCTGAAGACCGTGCCTGCCGTGCCCGGAAGCGACCTCTTCCTGTCCGTCTGCGGCCTGATGGCCAACGACGCGCGGACGATCCTGCTTACCCGCTGGCGATCGGGAGGCCGCTCGAACACGAGTTTCGTTCAAGAGTTCGCTCAGGAGCTTCCGCACACCACGCCGGCCGACGCCTTCCAGCGGGCGGTCCTGGTCACCGCCGGCTCGCGCCTCCAGCTCGACCGCGAGCCCCGGGTCAAGCAATCGCGCCAGGCGGAGCCGACGGCAAACCATCCCTTGTTCTGGGCCGGCTTCATGCTCATCGACCAGGGTGTCCGCGATGCGCCGGCCACGGAACCGGCGGCCGCCCTGGATGTTCTCGATCTGCTCCGCTGAGTCGCGCCGCTTCCACTCCCTGGTATTTCCCGCACCCAATCGCGATAATTGGGCTGAGGATCAGTGAGTAATCGACCGTCGCGCCGGGGCGCGGAGGATCGCGTCCCGCGCAAGTCAGGTTAAACTACGGAGGCGTGCGATGCCCCAAATCATCCGTGCATGGAGCTTGAGTCTTGTCCTGGTGGCGTCGGTCTGCGGTGGGCTGAGCGCCCAGAATCCCGGGTTGGAAGACCTCGATCAGGCCACCGTCTTGAAGCTTACGGCCCAATCGCCGTCAGACTGGGCAAAGGTGATCGACCTGTGCGAGTCGGCGCTGGCCAAGGGCCTCGACGAAGACCATAAGAAATTCGCCGGCCAGCTCCTGGCTTCAACGCGAATCCGGCGAGGGATTTTTGTCGGCGAACAGGTCTTCAGGCAAATTCCGCCCAGCCCGATGTGGCCCCAGTACCGGGTGGTGGCGCTCCGCGATCTGGAGCGGGCGCTGGAACTGGACCCGGACCAGGTCGAAGCCCTGATCATGGTCGCGCGGCTGAACCTGCTTCCCGAGGGCGACGCCAAGCGCGCCAGCGCCGCCCTCGACAAGGCGATCGAACTCAGCAAGGACGACCCGGCCTCCAAGGCCCGGGGGCTGGTCTTGAAAGCCACGATCGAGGAGAACGACGAGGCAAAGCTCGCCCTGCTTGACGAGGCCGTCAAGGCCAATCCCGAGTCGGCCGATGCGCTCCGCATGCGCGGGGCCGTGCACGCCGACGCCAACCGGTTGGACAAGGCCAAGGCCGACCTGCGGAAAGCCGCCGAGTTGGAGCCGGAACAGCCGGTCGCGCTGCTCTCGCTGGGCATGGTCCTGATGGAGGAGGCCATGAAGCTCGATCCGGCGGCCGAAAAGGCCGAGGAAAAGCAGAAAACGCTCCTCGATGAAGCGCTCGACCTGTTCAAGAAAACGGCCCAGTTGGCCCCCAAAGCGGCCCAGCCTTGGATTCAAATGGGGCAGATCTATGCCATGAAATC
>JAMOAF010000326.1 GCA_023621895.1 Planctomycetota bacterium | reverse complement strand
AAGTTGGCGACGATCGTCGCGCCGGTGCGCCGCGCGATCTTCTCCACGTCGGCCATGTGATCGAAATGACCGTGGGAAACAAGAATCCAATCGGCGTCGACCTCGCCGGATTTCACCGGCGAAACCGGCGAATCGTCGAGAAACGGGTCAAGCAGGATCGCCTGCCCACGCGACTTGATCGACCAACTGCCGTGTCCCAGCCAGGTGAGTTCGGATGCCATCGGTTGGGGTCTCCTTGCTAGAGCTGTCAGCCGTCAGCAATCAGTCATCAGCAATCAGCGGAAAAAACGGCGCGCGTCTTCGCGAGAACCGTGCTGACCCCTGACGGCTGATCGCTGGCGGCTATCTGTCACTTCGAATTTCCGCCATTTGCGCGATGCGCGCGGAACCAGCGGACGAGGCCGTTTGTCGAGGAGTCGTGGTTCAGCTCGGGCTCGCCGGCGGCCTCCAGCTCCGGCAGAATCCGCCTGGCAAGCGCCTTGCCCAACTCGACGCCCCACTGATCGAAACTGTTGATCTGCCAGATCACGCCTTGGACAAAAATCTTGTGCTCGTAAAGGGCCACCAGCTTGCCGAACGCCTCCGGGTCGAGACGCTCGGCCACGAGCGTGTTGGTGGGCCGGTTGCCTTCGAAGACCTTGTGCGGCACGAGCGCCTCGGGCGTGCCTTCGTTCAAGACCTCCTCGCGGCTCTTGCCCAACGCCAGCGCCTCGGTCTGGGCGAAGAAATTGGCCATCAGTTTCGCGTGGTGATTGCCGATCGGATTGTGGCTTCGGGCGAAGCCGATGAAGTCGGCGGGCACGATTTTCGTCCCCTGGTGGAGCAGTTGGTAGAAAGCGTGCTGGCCATTCGTGCCCGGCTCGCCCCAGATGATCGGGCCGGTCTGCCAGGCGACCCGCTCGCCGTTGACCGCCGCGGACTTGCCGTTCGACTCCATGTCGCCCTGCTGGAAATAGGCCGCAAACCGGCACAGGTATTGATCGTAGGGGAGGATCGCGTGGCTGGCAAACTTGAAAAAGTTGTTGTACCAGACGCCCAGCAGCCCCAGCACGACCGGCATGTTGCGGTCCAGCGGCGCGGTGCGGAAATGGTTGTCCATGGCGTGATAGCCGTCGAGCATGCGGAAGAAATTCTCCGGCCCGATGGCGATCATCAGCGACAGCCCGATCGCCGACGGCAGGCTGTAGCGGCCGCCGACCCAGTCCCAGAACGGGAACATGTTCCGCTCGGCGTCGATTCCGAATCGGGCGACCAGTTCCGCACTGGTCGAGAGCGCGACGAAATGCTTGGCAATGGCCGCCTCGTCTTCCAGCGCCTCGAGCAGCCAGCGCTTGGCGCTTTCCGCGTTGGTCATCGTCTCCTGGGTCGTGAACGTCTTGCTGGCGATGATGAACAGCGTTTCCGCCGGGTCGAGATCGCGGGTGGCCTCCGCCAGGTGGGTTCCGTCGATGTTCGAGACGAAACGCACGGTCAATCTCCGGTCGGTAAACGGCCGCAGGGCCTCGCAGGCCATCGCCGGCCCCAGGTCCGATCCGCCGATGCCCACGTTGACGATATTCTTGATCTTCTTGCCGGTGTGCCCGACCCACTGACCGCCGCGGATTCTCCGTGCGAAGCCGGCCATCTGGTCGAGCACCGCGCGGACGCGCGGCATGACGTTCTCGCCATCGACGTAGATCGGTTTGTCGGAGCGATTGCGCAAGGCCGTGTGCAATACGGCTCGATTCTCGGTGGTGTTGATCTTCTCGCCGGAGAACATCCGCTCGATCGCGCCGGCCAGGTCGACCGCTTCGGCCAGGGCGATGAGCAACCGCATGGTCTGGTCGGTGATCCGGTTCTTCGAATAGTCGAGCCACAGCCCGCACGACTCGATCATGAACCGATCCGCGCGGCCCGGGTCTTCGCGAAAAAGGTCGGCCAGGTGCAGAGGCTCGACGGAAATGAAGTGCTCTTCGAGATTCTTCCAGGCCGGCTGTTGGTCGAGTCGCATCATGATCGCTTGTGCTTCCCATCCGGGCAAAGGTTCGGGTCTCCCGAGAAGCATGAAGGATAGCCGACAGCAACCCCCTCCCGCCAGAGGGGCGCGCCGGCGGCCCCCCCACTTGCCTTGGAGCGCCAGGCCAGGAAAATGGGTGGACGACAGGTGACAGGCAGCCTCCCCCCCCGACGGCTTTCACTCCAAGGAACCACGCGCATGGAAAATCTGCAACTCATCCGCTCACTGAAAATACCGGCCGACACCAAGATCGTCCTGTTGGTGGCCGACGGAATCGGCGGACTGCCGATCGAAGAGGGAGGTCCCACGGAACTCGAGGCGGCCAATACGCCGAATCTCGACCGCCTGGCGCGCAAGGGGGTCTGCGGCAATTCGATTCCCATCCGGCCGGGGATTACGCCGGGCAGCGGTCCGGGGCATCTCGGCCTGTTCGGCTATGATCCGCTCAAATACCAGATCGGCCGGGGCGTGCTCGAAGCCGCCGGGATCGGGTTCGCGGTCGGGCCGAAAGACGTCGCCGTCCGCTGCAACTTCTGCACGATCGACGCCCAGGGCAATATCACGGACCGCCGGGCGGGCCGCATCCCCACCGACCAGAGCGCGCCGCTTGCGCGAAAGCTCAACCAGGTCAGCATCCCCGGCGTCGAGGTCTTCGTCGAACCGGTCCAGGAGCACCGTTTCGTCGTCATCTTCCGCGGCGAGGGGCTCGGCGGCGACGTGGCCGACACCGACCCGCAGAAGACGGGCGTGCCCCCGCTCGATCCGGTTCCGGCCAACGAGGCGAGCGAGCGGACCGCCGAAGTGGCCATCCAGTTCGTCGAGCAGGCTCGCGCGCTGCTGGCCGGCGAGGCGAAGGCCAACTGCCTCTCGATGCGCGGCTTCGCCCGCAGACCCGACTTGCCCAGCTACGAGGAAGTCTACGGACTGAAGGCCGCCGCGATTGCCGCCTACCCGATGTACAAGGGCCTGGCGAGCCTGGTCGGCATGGAGGTCGTCGGCAAACCCGCCAACCTGAGCGAAGAAATCGACGTGCTGGAGAAGGCCTGGAACGATCACGACTTCTTCTTCGTCCACTTCAAGTACACCGACAGCCGGGGGGAAGACGGCAACTTCGAGGCCAAGGTGAAGATGATCGAGCAGTTCGACGCGGTCATTCCGCGGATCGAAGCGCTCAAGCCGAATGTGCTGATCGTCACCGGCGACCACAGCACGCCGGCGGCCATGGCCAGCCATAGTTGGCACCCGGTGCCGACGCTGCTCGTGGGCGACCATTGCCGCCCCGACGCCTGCCAGAAGTTTGGCGAGCGCGAAGCGCTGCTGGGCGGGCTGGGGCATTTCGAGGCGCTCCACCTGATGCCAATCGCCATGGCCCACGCCGGCCGCCTCGCCAAGTTCGGCGCGTAGCCCCGCAAGACGGGCCCCCCGGCCCGCCGGCGCTCGTAGGGTGGTCCAACGCGGCCCATCCCTTGGCGGTGCGGATTGCCGCGACGCGCACCACCGGAGGAAACGTCGGCACGACCGCAAGCGCCAGCGGCGGCCCACCGCGCGCCGGCGCTCGTAGGGTGGTCCAACGCGGTCCATCCCTTGGCGGTGCGGATTGCCGCGACGCGCACCACCGGAGGAAACGTCGGCACGACCGCGAGCGCCAGCGGCGGCCCACCGCGCGCCGGCGCTCGACGTTCACC
>JAMOAF010000614.1 GCA_023621895.1 Planctomycetota bacterium | reverse complement strand
GTACGGTCTTTTCTATCAGCTAAGACGGAAAAGTCTGACAAGATTCTGTTCGCTACTTTCGGCTAACGGTGACGATCGCCGATCTGGATGTTCGGAGACAAGGCATAAGTCTAAGCGGATCAATGACATGCGACAGTGTGCAAGCTTTTGGGATTTGCTGCCGAGTGCCTTCGGCAGATACGCGAGAAACGCGCACTTCCCAAATGAAAAGAAGAATTACCGCTGCCCCCTCACTCCCCCACTTCCAGATCGCGGAGATCCTGGCGGAGGCGCCGCAGCACGCGGCTTTTGGCTTGATAGACCGCGGCGACCGACATGCCCAACTCGTCGGCCGCGTCCGCCGCGGCCACGCCGTCGATCGTCACTCGCCAGAAGGCCTTCCAGACGTGCGAAGGAAACTCGGCGCGAACCCGCTCCACCGCGCAGTCCCAGACGTCGTCACCATCATCCGTTGCCCCATCGTCCGAAGATGCAACGGCGGAAACGAGCTGCGAGAGTCGCTCGTGCGCGGCGCTGCCGCCGACAGCCGAAGCCTGGCCTGCCGCCCGGCGGAAAGCATCGTGCGTCTTGTTCCTCGTCACCGTTCGCAACCAGGACCGAAACGTTCCCTTCCGGCCACCCCGAAAGTCGCCGATCGCATCGACGACAACCAGGAATACCTCCTGGACCGTGTCGGCCGCATCCTCCGCCCGCAGGCCGAATCGGCGGCACCAGCGGTAGACCATCGGGCCGTAGAGCACGGCCATTCGGTCCCAGGCCTCTTGTTCCCGCTGCCGCGCCCTTTCGATGAGGGACGACGACGTCGATTCGGTCGCCGCTGACCTGAGCGGATTGCCGGATTGGGCATCTGGATTCATCAACCCCCCCCACGTCGCCACAGGCAACCCGTGCAGATCACTGCGGGACGCGGCGCACCGCCGTCCCGCTGGCGGCAGGGAACCCTTGTGAACTGCACTCGGCTGGCTGTCTTGTCTCGGCCAGAGGCGCGTCGCCGAATAGCTTCATCGGGCTCAATTGTCGTTCGAGTTTTGGCCTTGTCAAGCGCCCAGGGAAATCGCGGCGGCGGATGCCGCACAACGGGGTAGCCCCCTGGACGAGACCCGCATGGAAACGGCCCTTTGCGGGCTGGTCCCTGATGAGCGCGGCGAGGTCAACCGCCAGCGGGATTCTCCGCCGTCGCGGCGTTTTGACACGGCCAGCCGCGCGATTACAATGGCGCCCGTGCGAGCCGGCCGCCGGCCCCCCAAGAGACCACGTGTTTCAACACGATCCGCGAAAGGACCCAGCCGATGAATCGATCCACAAGACCCGCCTTGGCCGCGCTGGCCACCTTGCTGTTGGCCCCCCTGGTTGTGCACGCGGCGGCCGCGCCGGCAAAAACCGGCGCCCAGGCCAAGCCGGGCGCCGTGGAAACGGCGGCGCCGACCCTCGCTAACGTCGCTTACGGCGAGCACGAGCGGCAGGTGCTCGACTTCTACAAGGCGCGTTCGGCGCGGCCCACGCCGCTCTTGTTCCACATCCACGGCGGCGGCTGGGTGGCGGGTGACAAGGCCCGCGTCGCCAATCTCGACAAGTACCTCGCGGCCGGCATCTCGGTGGTCTCGATCAACTATCGCTACAGCACGCAGGCACAGATCGCGGGCGTGAAGCCGCCCGTCAAGTGGCCGCTCGAGGACGCCGCCCGCGCGCTGCAACTCGTCCGCAGCAAGGCCGCCGAGTGGAACATCGACAAGGCGCGGATCGGCGCTTCCGGCGGTTCCGCGGGCGCCTGCTCGAGCCTCTGGCTGGCGTTTCACGACGATCTGGCCGAACCCGCGAGCGCCGATCCGGTGGCGCGGGAATCGACGCGGCTGTGGTGCGCCGCCGTGTCCGGCGCGCAGACGACGCTCGACCCGAAACAGATGAAGGAGTGGACGCCCAACAGCCGCTACGGCGGCCACGCGTTCGGATTCATGCCCGACCCGAACGACAACAAGACGCGCGACACGCGGTTCGCCGAGTTCCTCGCGGCCCGCGAGGAAGTCTTGCCGTGGATTCGGCAATACTCGCCCTACGAACTGGCAAGTGCCGATGACCCGCCGGTCTACCTGTTCTATTCCGCGCCGCCTGCGCTCGGCCAGGATCAGAAAGACCCGACGCATACCTCCAATTTCGGCGTGAAACTGGAGGAAAAACTCCGCCAGGTCGGTGTCCCGTGCGAACTGGTCTATCCCGGCGCGCCCGGAGTGAAGCACCCCCAGGTGTTCGATTACCTGGTCGAGGAGCTCAAGGCGCCGCGGAAGGGTTGACGAGCCGTAGGGTGGTCGAGAGCGGACCAACTTCATCCGGTGGGAACTGCCACTGCGCTCGCCGGGAACCGAGCCATTTCTCGCTTCCAAACAGGCAGCGCCGCCCCACCTGTAGCTGGGTCGTAGGGTGGTGCAGAGCGGACCAACTTCATCCGGTGGGAACTGCCGCTGCGCTCGCCGGAACCGAGCCATTTCTCGCTTCCAAACAGGTAGCGCCGCCCCACCTGTAGCTGTGCCGTAGGGTGGTGCAGAGCGGACCAACTTCATCCGGTGGGAACTGCCACTGCGCTCGCCGGAACCGAGCCATTTCTCACTTCCAAACAGGCAGCGCCGCCCCACCTGTAGCTGGGTCCCGTGGGGAGCCTGCATCAACGGGCACGCAAGGGCGACGCGCCGCCGCTGTGCGATTCGTCGTTGTTCCAACAGTCCGACTGGATAGTGCACGTCATTCCCGTCAGACAGAAGCGGAGCTTGAGGCCATCCGCTGCTGGCGTTCCGTCCCGGTCCGGCCGCGCGTGGTCACATCAAGTTGCCGGGACCGTCGTCCGCCGGGCAGCGGATAGGTTCTTCCGACGACGCTTTCCCTTCCCCCCAGCGCGGAAAGGGGCATAATCCCAACCCCCTTCCCCGCGAAGCCGGGTAAGCGGTTCGAGCGATTCCTGGCGCGATGCGGCCGGTGGCTGCGGTTGACCGATAATCGAGGTGTTGTATAATGAAGACAGCGCGGCTAATCAGCCGGTGGAAGCGACCCCGATTGGTGGACCTATGGCCCGGGAGGGTGCAATGAATCGATTCGGCGAACTGGTCAAGCGGCATCGGCTGGAAGCCGGCCTAACGCTTCGGGAGTTTTGCCTGAAGCATGGTTTCGACCCCGGCAATTTCAGCCGGATTGAACGGGGCATGTCTCCGCCTCCGCAACGGCGTGACTTGCTGGAACGATACGCGAAGGCCCTGCGACTGAAACGCGGCAGCGATGAATGGCTCGAGCTGTTCGACGCGGCGGCGGCCGAGCGGGGCGAGATTCCCGCGGACCTTATGTCGGATTCAGAGGTCGTCGACAAGCTGCCCGTCCTATTCCGCACGTTACGGGCGAAGCAGGTTTCCGCGGAGAACCTGGATGAACTGGTTGACCTGATTCGCGGGAGCTAATCGAGTGGCATTCAAGGCGCCGTACATCCCGAAAGACGAACTGCGGCGGCGAGCTGGCGAGCTCCTGCAAGACCACAACCCGGCCGGCACGATCCCCGTACCGATCGAGTTTATCGTGGAAAGCGCCTTCGGGATGGACATTGTACCGATGCCCGGACTTGAAGCCGGCTTCGACACGGTGGCTTTCCTGACGAAGGACCTGCGAGAGATACGGGTGGATGAATACGTCTACTTCAACCGGCTGAATC
>JAMOAF010000552.1 GCA_023621895.1 Planctomycetota bacterium | reverse complement strand
GGGCTTTGGTTCAGGGGCGGGTGCTGGCGCTGGCTCGGGCTTCGCTTCGGGCTTTGGTTCAGGGCCGGGTGCTGGCGCTGGCTCCGGTTTTGGCTCGGGCTTTGGTTCAGGGGCGGGTGCTGGCGCTGGCTCGGGCTTCGCTTCGGGCTTCGCTTCGGGCTTCGCTTCGGGCTTTGGTTCAGGGGCGGGTGCTGGCGCTGGCTCCGGTTTTGGCTCGGGCTTCGCTTCAGGAGCGGGTGCTGGCGCTGGTTCGGGCGCCGGCTTAGTTTCCGCCGGCGGCTTTGGCTGCGCCGCCGCCTTAAGTGCTTCCTGTTCCGCGCGGACGGCCTCGATGGCCAATCGGGCCTGGGCGACGCGGTCGTGGAGGGCGTACAACTCCCGGGCCGTCGCCACGTAGAGCGTGCCATTGGCGGCCACCGGCGAGGAGACGATCGGGTCCGGCATGGGAATCCGCGCCAGCACCGTGAGGGTCTTGTCGTGCTTGAGAATCCAGAACACGCGGCGGTAGGTGCCCACGTAGACCTTTCCGTCGGCCACGAGCGTCGATCCCCAGATGGGGCCTTCGGCATCGAACGTCCAGTGGCGCGTGCCCGAATCGGCATCGAGGCAGTGAAGCCGATGGTCGTGACCGCCCACGTAGACGAGCCCGTCGGCAATCGACACGGTGGCCGAGCAAGCTCCGACTTCTGGATACGCCCAGACGCGGTTGCTTCGGGTGACATCGCCGCTCCCACTGGCTTCGAAGCACATCAGGACGCCCTCGCGGTGGTGGTTGAAGGGGTCCTGGGTGGGCGCCACATAGATGCGGTTGTTGTAGAACACGGGATTGTTGAGAATCTCGTAGCTCTTGCTGCGAAACCCGTGTTCGATCGGCACGGAATCCTGAGTCTGGGCGGCCGGATGGCCGTTGGCCCACCAGGTCTTTTCAATGGAAAGCGGGCTGGACGGAACCTCCGCCGCCTCGACCGGGGCGAAGCCATAAAGCACGCCGTTGCCTGCGCCTTGGAAGATGCGGACGGCATCGCCGATCTTGGCGAGCATTGGGCTGCTCCACTGGCTGTGGACGATGTCTGCGCCGACACCGAAATTGTCGCGCGCCACCAGGCCGCCCGTCTTCTTGTCCAGAACGATCAGCGTCGGGGCCGCCGGGTTGCCAACCCGGTTGTGGGTGCTGTCCACGCCGTTGGACGTGCACACGTACAAGTGATCGCCGAACAAGAGCACGGAACAGTTAACCGCATTATGCGGCTGAACGCCCAATTGGCTGACCATGTCGTAGGCCCAGATCATGTCGGCGGCGTGTTTTCCGGGTTCGACGGGGTCTCTGCCCGGTGGAACCATCCGCGCGCCTTCGTCGAGGATCGGGCCATCGTTTCCGTCGGCCATGCCGTCCAGGTCGAGGCAGAGCACTTCGCCCCGATTCGAAACGACATAGACCAGGCCGTTCTCGACCACTGGCGAGGCGGTCAGTCCGATCCGGTAGAAATCGCCGTAGCGAATATGTGTCAGCTTGGGCACAACCAACTGCCAGAGGAAATCGCCCGACTTCTCGTCGAAGCACATCAGCACTCCGGCGTCGTGGGTGAGCAGCGGATCGCGGGGCACGTCGTTGTTCGTGCCCACGAGCACGCGTCCCTCGGCGACGACCGGCGTGCTGTAGGTTTGCCTGCCGAGTTGGGCGACCCACTTGACGTTCGACGGCAAAGTGGGGCCAGCGCGTCCGACCAGGGGGCTCCGGACTGCGGGCTCAAACGCCTCGGGCAGCCCTTTTTCCGCTGAAACCATGTTGCGTGTGAACTGCTGCCCCCATTGGGGCTGGTCGCCGGCCTGGGCGACCAGCGCGAAAATCGACGTGATGGCGATTGTCCAGCACGAAAAAAGCTTAAGCAACGTCACAAAGATTCTCCCTGGATGGAGCCCGGCACGCGCAGCGGGCGGCTTCAATCGACTGCTTTCCGCCTGTGCGTGGTCTGTTTCGTTGGGAAAGTCGGCATATTTTTCCCAGCTTTTCATGATAATTCCCCCCGGCCGCGGATTCCAGCAAAAGCCCGCGGCCTTACCGAGACTACCGCCAAAGCATAGACTGGAATAGATACGTCCCCCCGGCAACCTTGCCTTCCCCCACTGGAGAGCAGTAGACTTGCCCCTGTTCTCGCCCGACGATCGGCGTCGCCTGGCCGTTACCGTGCGCGGTGTTGTCCAGGGGGTTGGGTTTCGCCCGTTTGTCTACAATCGGGCTCGGGCATTGGGACTGGCCGGATGGGTGCTCAACGAGGCGGGCACCGTGCGCATCGAGGTCCAGGGAACGCGTGATGGGATCGGCGTCTTTCTGGCCGATCTGCGCGAGCGGCCCCCGCGGCAAGCGCGCATCGACGGCGTGGAATTGGCCGAGCTTCCGCCGATTGACGGTGAGCCAGGCGTCTTCGAAATTCGGGCGAGTTCGGGGGAGGACTCGCCCCGGCCGACGATTCCCGCCGATTTGGCCACGTGTCCCGAATGCCTTGCGGAGATTTTTGATCTTGGGCGGCGCCACGGCTATCCGTTCACCAATTGCACCAATTGTGGGCCGCGTTGGTCGATCATCGAGCGTCTGCCATACGACCGCCCGCGGACCTCGATGGCGTCGTTCGCGATGTGCCCGGAGTGCACGAAGGAATACGAGAATCCGAGCGACCGGCGGTTTCACGCCCAGCCGATTGCCTGCCCGGCCTGCGGACCGAAATTGACGCTGCTCGATCCGGCGGGCAGTCGCCTGGCGGAGGGAGAGGCTGCCTTGAATCAAGCAGCCGGCGCGGTGGTGTCCGGCCAAATCGTGGCGCTCAAGGGGCTGGGTGGATTTCAACTGCTGGTCGATGCCACAAACGACGAAGCGGTCGAGCGTTTGCGCCGGCGTAAACACCGCCACGACAAACCGCTGGCCGTGATGGTTCGGCATATGGAGGATGTGCACCGGCGTTGCCAGGTCCTCGATCCGGAAGCCGAGGCTCTGGCGAGCCCCGCGGCGCCGATTCTGCTCCTCAGGCGCCGCACGGACGCGCTTGCCCGCAACGATATCGCGCCGTCGGTGGCGCCGGGCAATCCGTACCTGGGCATGATGCTGCCCTACACTCCGCTCCATCACCTGCTCATGGAAAAGATCGACCGGCCGATCGTCTGCACGAGCGGCAATCTGTCGGAGGAGCCGATGGCCACGACCACGGCCGACGCGTTGGAGCGGCTCGGCTCGATCGCGGACCTGCTGCTGGTCCACGACCGGCCGATCGTCCGCCCCGTCGACGATTCGGTCGCCCGGCTCGGTTCCCGGGGGCTCCAGGTGTTACGTCGCGCCCGGGGCTACGCTCCGCTGCCGATCCCCCTTTCGGTCGCCGCGGAGTGCATTCTCGCCGTGGGTGGGCACTTGAAAAACACGGTCGGTCTGACCGTTGGCGGCCAGGCGGTTTTAAGCCAGCACGTCGGCGATCTCGACAACCTCGCGAGTCTCGATGTGCACCGGCGGGCGATCGCCGACCTGGTCGACTTTTTCCAGGTCCGGCCAAGGGCGGTGGCGTGCGACCTGCATCCCGACTACGCCTCGACGCGGGTTGCCGAGGAGCTTTCACAAGAGTGGAACGCGCCGCTGGTGCGTGTCCAGCATCACCACGCGCACGTGGCGGCCTGCATGGCCGAGCACGGCCTGGCGGGGCCCGTGCTGGG
>JAMOAF010000830.1 GCA_023621895.1 Planctomycetota bacterium | reverse complement strand
CCGACCTGCTCGGCGACGCCAAGCGGATTCGCGCGGCCCTCGAAGCCGTGGAGCGAGGCGACGACGCGGCCGCTATCGCGCACCTGAAGGAAATCGCCCGGCAATCCCTCCTGGCCGACTGGAAGTATTTCGTCCGCGGCCTGATAGCCTATTACCGGCATGACAGGACGGATATGCTTGCCAACTGGGATCGGCTCGAGGCGGACCGCGCCGCCGCGAAGATCGCGGCGCCGCTGAAGGTCCTGGCTGGTGTCGTGCCGGCGGGAGAGGACGGCATCCTCCGGGCGAAGGTCGCCCGCTTGGAAAAGCAGGGGACCAGCCGGGCGGTCGTCAGCGAGGTGGGCCGTCTGCGCGAGTCGGTTCTCGACGAGGATTGGCCGCAGGCGCTGAAGAGTCTGCGGTCGTTGCGTGCAGAATTGCGTTCGCTCGACCAGGGGCTCTATCAGCGGCTCGTGGCGTGCATGAGCGCGACTTTCATGCGCAAAGGCCTCGTCGGCCAATTGGAACGCCTCTCGCAGATCGCCGATCCACCGCCGCTGGATCCCCGGTGGAATCGTGCGAAGGCAATCGCCTGCGAATTCGAAGAAGATGACGACGACGATTTGGACCCGGAGGAATATTGGCGGAAGTACCTGGCCGACCTGGACAATGTGACGGCCCTCGCGCCCGCCGATCGCGATCTGGTCCGAGCCCTGGTGTGGCTGCGGCTGGCGGAATTTCCCGCCCACGAGGCGTGGAGACTGCGCAGGTGCCCGTGCGGCTACGATCACGGTCCAGAAATCGAGGAGGCCGAGGAAGAGGCGCGGGAGGCGTTCGAACGCAGCCTGATGCTCGCTCCGGGCCACGCGGACACCTACAAGGCCATGGCGAGCTTCCACCTCCGCGACGACCGGATCGACGAAGCGGCCGGCGTCTTCCGGCGGATGCTCCGGCACCTGCCCGACAACCTCGATGCACTGCTTTTCCTCGGCAATCATTACGTCGACCGCGACGAGCCCCACAAAGCCCGCGAGTTTGCCGATCGCGCTCAGGAATTGAAACCGCTTGACCAGGATAAAATCCGCGACCTGGCTTACGACGTGCATCTGGCCATGGCGAGGAAACTGGGCCTGGAGGGCCAGTTCGATCGCGCGCGGGAAGAGTTGGCGGGGGCTGACCGCCTCAAGCCGGCGGCGATCGACGATTACGGAACCCTGGCGAGAAAGGCCGTGCTCGAGATCAAGGCGGGCGGAGACCTGGCGGCGCGGCGGCTGGTTGAACAAGCGCAAAGGACGCTCAAGGAACCCGCCCCGCTGTGGCTGGCGATGGCCATCGAGGCAAGCCGATACGAACTGCCGAAAGAAGAAGCCTGGCTCTACGAAAAACGCTGGCAGGAGGCCCTCAGACGCCGCTGCCGCAGCGAGACGGCCGGCCGCATGTGCCGACTGCTCGGCGACTGCCTGACGATGCCCAAATCCCATCCAAAGCGCCAGCAGCACGTGGCCTGCCTGCTGGAATACGTCCGGCGCTGCACGCGAGTCAAGTGGCGGGCGGACGACCTCCGCGATGTCTGCGAACTGCTCAGCCAGGTCGAGTCCACGGCGCTGCGGGCGGAGTTCGCCCGGCAGGGCTTGCGGAAGTTCCCTCAAATGGCATACTTCCATTTCCTCGCCGCGGAAATCGAAATATTGAAGGGGCCCACTCGTTGCGACCGCCAGCTTGTCCAAGAGTTTCTTGAGAAAGCGGTCAAACTGGCGGCGAAGTCGAGCGATCCCAAAGACAAGCAGGCTGCGGAAACCGCGACCCGTTTGCTCAACTTGATGAAAATGGCCCTTGAAGACGCTGGATTGGAGGAGTGAACAATCATGGTGGAACCGCATCTGGTTCTCGGCGTTGCGCCGAATGCCGACGAGGCGACCCTGCGGCGGCGCTACTTGGAGTTGGTGCGTGAAAATCCGCCCGAACAGCACCCGCAACGGTTCGCCGAAATTCGGGCAGCCTACGAGCATCTCCGCGATCCCGCCGAACGGCTGAAACGGCAAGTGTTCGAAGTCCAACCCTCCGAATCGCTCGATGACGTAATTGCCGATCTCCGCCTGCGGGTGCAGGGGACGCGGATTCCCACCACGATCTTGTTCTCATTGACGGGGAACTGACATGGGCAACTGGCCCGATCACGAAGTGATCCTGGCGCGGTTTCGCGATTGGCTCGACGAGGCGCGGTCGGAAAGCGAGTCGCTTGAAGGACAGGACTTGGAACCGCCGCCGGCCGACCCGGTCGGCTTCTGCCAGCTCGTCGAGCAGTTCACCGCGCTGCGGCAGGACGTGAAGCTGCTGGCCAAGGCGGCGCGGGGCACCGAGGAGCGCAACGAGGCGACGCTGCTCTCGCTCGGCGCGGCGATCGAGCAGTTCCGCGCGGTCCAGGCGAAGGAAGAAGAAGCCGCCGACAAAGCCGCCCGGCCGCTGGTCGAGGCGTTTGTCGAACTCGAGGAATCGCTCGTCCGCGGCCGCCGCGCGATCTGCCAGGCGAGGCAGCGGATTCTCGAGGACGTTAGCGCCGGGTTGACCGAAGCGGCACGGCGACTCGACGACCTCTACCGCACCCAACCCTGGTGGCGGCGGATCCTCTGCCGCCCCTGGCACAACACTGCCAAGGCGATCTATGCCGGCGGTACCCTCGACACCTACCGCAATATTTTTGACGCGCTCCTGGAAGGTTACGACCTGATCCAGGACCGCACGCACCGAGCGATGCGGCAACTGTCCATCGCCCGCATGGAGTGCCTCGACAAGCCAGCCGACCCGAACCGAATGACCGTCGTGGAAGTCGTCAGCGATGTCACGCGCCGGCCGGGAACGGTGGTTGAGGAAATCCGGCCGGGATACTGCTGGCAGGGGCGCGTCGTGCGTTTCGCCGAAGTCAAAGCCGTCGGCGAACAATAGGCGCAGACCAACGCCTGAATTCTTCATCCATGCAATCAGGAGATCACTCGTATGGAAACAATTCTGGGAATCGACCTGGGCACCACCAACAGCGTCGTCTCGATCATTCGCGACGGCAAGGCCGTCGTCCTTGAAGAAGATGGCCAGAAAATCCTGCCCTCGGTGGTGGGGCTCGACGGCTCGGGAAAACTGCTCGTCGGTCTTCCCGCCACCAACCAGTGGACGCTGGCTCCCGACCGCACGATCCGCTCGATCAAGCGCAAGATGGGGTCCGGAGAGACCGTGCGGCTCGGCGACCAGGTCTACACGCCCCAGGAGATTTCCGCGATCATCCTCCGCACCCTGAAAGAGCGTGCCGAGCGGCAACTGGGGCAGGAAGTCCGCAAGGCCGTGATCACGGTTCCCGCGTTCTTCAACGAGCAGCAACGCGAGGCAACCCGCGAGGCCGGCGAGCTGGCCGGCTTGGAGGTCCTGCGGATCATCAACGAGCCGACAGCCGCTTCCCTCACCTACAATCCCAATCCGGAACAGCTCCAGCGGCTCTTGATCTACGACTTGGGAGGCGGGACCTTCGACGTCTCGATCGTCCAGACCGAGCAGGGCGTGGTCGAAGTCCTTTCCAGCCACGGCGATACCCAACTGGGCGGCGACGATTTCGACCAACTGCTGATGGATTTCGTCTGCGACAAGTTCCAGGAGGAGCACAAGCTGGATCTTCGCGCAGCGCTGACCTCCAAATCCCGCGTCCTCAAGGCTGTCGAACAGGCCAAGTGCCGGCTCTCGTTCGACGCCTTCAC
>JAMOAF010000904.1 GCA_023621895.1 Planctomycetota bacterium | reverse complement strand
GCGGCGCCGGACTCCTTGCCCTGAGAGACTGATGTGGCGAGCATCGCCAGCGTCGCCGCGACCCACACACTCCTGCCTGAAAGTCGCATTGTATCCTCCCCGCTTGTCAGGCCTCTCCGATTGGGCCGCCGCCCGTTCTGTCTTGCGATTCCTGTCATCACTCAGGCGCCTCGGTCGATTCTGGCGGCTAGGTTCGCTGCTGGATGACATCCGAAGCGTACTTGCCGCAAGAACGGGACTGTGCACCCGACAGCCGGCAAGACACCGCGACCGCCTCGCGAGCCGCACCGGGTCGCCAGTGATGCTGGCGCTGGCCGCGTTCTAAGCCGGCTTGCCCGACGGGGGCGTGAACGCTCAGGGCTTGCCCTGGGCGGGAACGTTGAAGTCCTTGGTGGTCGCCTCCTTCGGCAGGTCGACGTCTTCCCTGTAATCGCTGAACAAGATGGCGCCGTCGGGCATCTCCTTCGCCAGGTCGGCCTTGCCGTCAAATCCGGTGATCACGGCGATGTGCGGGCCGCCGGTCGGGCTCTTGCCGCCGGTGGCCGTGTTGTACTTGCCGTTTTCGATCCTGGCGGTTCCGCCCGGCCCGGTGTTGCCCGACGCCGGCTGGAAAAGGATCGTGCCGGCCGGCAGGGGGTTCCCAGCGTAGGTGACGGTTCCGGAAACGTCGTAGCGCGCGACGTCTCCTCCTTTCCCGCATCCGACGAGGGCAACCAGGCCAAGGCAACACAGGGCAACTGCAATTCGATCCAACATGATTTGATATCCTCAGGTCTAAATCTGGAGAACCGCAACCGTTCACGTCCCCGGGCGACCCCGAGGAAGGCAACCTCCTCTTCGTGGCAACGCCGCCTCGCATGTCGTCCGGCAACGAAGGTGCCGCGAAACAATCGAAAAGGTCTTCCGTGAACGGTTGCAAGAGACAGTCTAACCGCGGCAATCCCTTAGTGATACACGGTCGATTCGCTTCCGTCGCGGCTGGCGGTCGACAGCAGAATCGTGAAGTCGACCGTCTCCGAGACAAACGTCACCGAACCGTCGCAGTACCCGAAGTTGGCGCCGCCGGGGTGCTCGCTCCCGAACGGTCTCCGGTTAAACAGCGTGTCGTCCCTGGTGTTGATCGGCAGGGCCACGCTCTTGGAGGGCGCCGACCAGCACTCGCCCGACGAGATCGCGCCGCGCTGCCACGTGCGGTACGTGGGGAGGGTGTTGTCGGGCTTCTTGTTCCAGGAGATCTCGCCAACGGCAAACGTGTTTGAAAGGCCGTCGGTGATGTCGCGGAAGACCCGGCACACGTTGACCTCGAAGACGCCCTGTTTGGAAATCCCGCCCCATTGGTTCGTGCAGTTCTTCGTCGAGCCATAATTGGGGTCGTTGAGGTACTGATGCTCTCGGTGAACGCGTGCTCACGGCCTGCCGTTGGGCAGGCCTGTCCGTACCCGAGCAGGTGGCCGTGATTGGCGTTGGCGACGATGAACTGATGTGCGAAGTCAGCTGGCCACCGCTGTCGAGCATCCGGTTCGCGACTTCTCGGCTGGGTTACGAGGGGGCGGACATGCTGGCGCGCGCCATGGCGGGGATGAGCATCGATGAGCGGGTTCACAAGGTTGAGCCAACGGACGTCATCGTCCGCGCTTCGACCGACACGCTCGCCACGGGCGATCCTTTGGTTCGCGCGGCCGTTCGCTTCATTCGCGAGCACGCCGGGGAGCCGATTAGCGTGCAACACGTAGCCACCGGCCTGGATGTCTCGCGGCGGACCCTCGACCGGCGTTTTCTCGGGCGGCTGGGACGAACCGTCCACGATGAGTTGGCCTCGGCGCGGATGCGAGTCGCTCGGCGGCTGTTGAGCGAGGAGTCTCGCTCCATCGCTGAAATCGCCGCCGCCTGCGGCTACTCCACGGCAGCCTCGTTCAGCCGAGCATTCCAGCACTACGTCGGATGCTGGCCGAGTGATTACCGCGACGAGATACGGCTGGTTTGACGCGCCGGCGATTGCCGGCGAAAAACGGCCGGTCAGCCCCGCTTTAGATGGCTGCCCAGCCGAGAGAGCGGCGGACCGCTTCACGCCACCGCCGGCAGAGCCGCTCGCGCTGCTCGGCCGAAATGGCCGGCGCGAACTCCCGCTCCAGTGCCCAGTGGCGGGCGATATCGGCCTGGTCATTCCAAAAACCGGCGGCCAGTCCCGCCAAATAGGCCGCGCCAAGCGCCGTAGTCTCCGCCACCCGGGGACGCAGGACGTTGACCCCAAGCAGGTCGGACTGGAACTGGAGCAGCTTGTCGTTGACCGATGCGCCACCGTCAACGCGGAGGTTTTGCAGGACGATGCCCGAGTCCTTCTGCATCGCCCCGACGAGGTCGACCAACTGGTAGGCCATCGATTCGACGGCCGCGCGGGCGATATGAGCGGGCGTGGTTCCTCGCGTGATTCCGAGGATCGTGCCGCGGGCGTGTGGATCCCAGTAGGGCGCGCCGAGTCCGACCAGCGCCGGCACGAAGTAAACGCCGCCGGAGTCTTCCACGCCGCTTGCCAGAGGTTCGACCTCGGCCGACGAGGAGATCAGCCCCAGCCCGTCGCGAAGCCACTGGACCACGGCGCCGGAGACGAACACGGAGCCCTCCAGGCAGTAGGTCACGTCCCGGCCGATTTGCCAGCCGATCGTGGTCAAGAGGTTGTTCCGCGATTGGACCGGCTTGTTGCCGGTGTTCAGCAGGAGAAAACTGCCCGTCCCGTAGGTGTTCTTGGCGCTGCCCGGCTCGAAACAGGCCTGGCCGAAGGTGGCCGCCTGCTGGTCGCCGGCCATCGAGGCGATGGGGATCGGCCGGCCGAACGCGTCAGGATCGGTCTGCCCGTAAATCTCGCTGGAAGTGCGAACCTCGGGCAGCATCGCCCGCGGAACCCCGAGAATATCGAGCAATTCGTCGTCCCACTCGCGGGTGTTGACGTTGAACAAGAGCGTGCGGCTGGCGTTGCTCGGATCGGTGACGTGGAGCTTGCCGCCGCTCAGGTTCCACGCCAGCCAGGTGTCGACGGTCCCGAAGAGAATCTCGCCGCGCTGGGCGCCCTGTTTCAATTCCGGGTGTTTTTCGAACAGATGCGTGATCTTCGTCCCGGAGAAGTAGGCGTCCAGGAGCAGGCCGGTCTTGCCGCGGAAGAGCGGTTCGAGCCCTTCCTTCTTGAGTCGCTCGCAGACGGGCGCGCTGGCCCGGCTCTGCCAGACGACGGCGTTGACCACGGGCTTGCCTGAGCCGCGATCCCAGAGCACGGTCGTCTCGCGCTGGTTGGTAATGCCGATGGCCGCCACGTCGGCCGCGTCGATCGAGCCGTCGCGGAGCGCCTCGCGGGCCACCTCGAGCTGCGAACTCCAGATCTCGTTGGCGTCGTGCTCGACGATTCCCGGCTCGGGCAGAATCTGCCGGAATTCGCGCTGGGCGGAACTGCGGATCGTTCCGTCGTGCGAAAAAACGATCGCGCGGCTCGAAGTGGTTCCCTGGTCGAGGGCGAGGATCACCTTGTCCATGATGCATGTCTCCCGTGAAGATGAGTGCCCGCAGTCTAATGGAGTAGCGAGAAACGTGCAAGCAAAGAAAAAGAAGGGAGAGAACCGGGCTTCAGGGCCTCAGGGCCTCTCAGAGCCTCACGCAAAGGCGCAAAGACGCAAAGGGAGGATTATTGGATTAGGGAGGAGGAAGTGCGGGGTGAGGGGCAGCCTTGATTTG
>JAMOAF010000302.1 GCA_023621895.1 Planctomycetota bacterium | reverse complement strand
CCTCAACCTGCTGATGATTCTTGATGAAGCCAAACAGCCGCTGGCGCGCTTCGTCCACGGTCCCGGAATCGACGATCCTTTGGCCATGCTGGCCGACGGACAAACGCACTACTACCTGCCGGACCACCTGGGGTCAATCGCGGCTCTGTCTGACGCATCCGGCCAGATCGTCACCCGCTACTCCTACGATCCGTTCGGCCGATGGATCGCGTCGGGCCGAGAGACGCCCAATCCGTTTGCCTTCACGGCGCGGTTCTACGACCCGGAGAGCGAGCTGTATTCCTATCGCGCCCGGTATTATGACCCGGGGCTGGGCGTCTTTCTTTCTCCCGATCCGTTCCCGGAATCGCTCGATGAGCCCGAGGATTTCAACGACTACGCCTACGTCCGCAACGATCCGGTCAACAGCACGGATCCCCTGGGATTGCAGGAGTTTTTTCATTTCGGGTTCATTCCCTGGAGCGCGGTGGCGCCAGAGAAAGGAGCCATCGAATTGCTGCGGGCGACCGAGCAGTACTCGGTGTCGGAATTGGCGTTTATGTATTCTCAATATGGCGAGGAGTATAAGTGGACCGCCAGCAGACTCGCAGAGTTTTCTGCGGGAAGGCGTTTTCTTGCCGAGGCCAGAACGTTACCCGCGCATAGTTTCATTGTCGACTTCAACTTGAAGACACCAGCGGAACACTACGAGCTATGGGCTCGGGCGAAGCCGCGCCCCCCAGGCCTCGGGCCACCGCCGATCCCACCGGGCGCAGGAGGAGGAGGGGGAGCCGGCCCGAGTGGTGCAAGTTCCGACATTCCACCCACACGACCGGCTCCGTCCGGTGTCGGCGGTTCCCTCGCTTCTGAAGGCGGCCGTCTTCGAGAGTACTGGACGGCTCTGAAGGGACGAGCTGATAAGGCCGGTAAGACGGGTGTTGTCCTGACGGCGATCAGCTCGGGACTGACCGGCTACGAGATCGGCTCTCGCTACGTGAACCAGGCTCGTGCGGAAGGCCGCACAACCACCCGAGGAGAGAAAGCCAAGGCTGTCGGTGAGGCAACGGTTCGCGCCGTGGTCGGCGTAGTGACTGCCGGCGGCTCGGAGGGAATGATCCAGATTGTCTCGAAAACCGCTGACACCTTCCAGGCCCGCCGCGAGCTGAGGCGATACGCGGAGGCCAAGAAGCTCCGCGAAGATTCGGCGCCACGAAAACTGGAACCCGCCAAGCTCGATGCGATTCTCACCAGAGCCAAAGCGTACCTCAAGCAGCTTGAGGCCATCAAAGAAAAACAGGATCGCGCGATTGCCGATGCCCGCCAGATCGCCAGAACCGCAAGCCAATGCCTGGACCGGCTCAACACGTGTCAACCGATTACGCCGCCCGCCGTCACCGAAGCGGAACGGGCGCGGGAGGAAGCCGACCGGACGAGCCTGGCGGAAGCCGAAGCGCAGGCCGACCAACTGAGGGCGCAAATCGCCAATGCCTACGACACGGCCAAAACCCAGGCCACCCTGGCGATGCAAAAAACCGTGGTCTCCGCGGTCGAGCTGCATGTCGACGCGGCCGAGCAGGCGGCCGAACTGGCCGCCGCCAAAGCTCAGGAACTCGCACCGATCGTCGACCGGGTGCGCGGGCTGCGAACGTCCGTCGATGCCTGCGATGCCAGGCTTCAGGCGGCCCGGGAGGAGCGGCAGCAAGCGATCGAAGCCTTGCAGGCGGTCCTCGACGAGGTGGAAAACGGCTTGTGGGGCTTGCCCGAGAAGGCCTTGGAGGCGTCGCAACGAACGCACGCCTGCGCAGAGGAAGCGGGAATGCCGAATCGTGGTCTGCGAAATTTTTACGAGCGCGTGCGGCAGGTTGAGACTGCCGAGATCACGTCGATCGTGGAAGTCGTCTATTCCGGCGAACAGCTCCGCAACCAGATCGAGGCAAACCGCGGGAATGCCGACGCCGACAGCCAGTTGGGCGAAACCCTGGCCAGGGATGCCGTGGCGAAGTTCAAATCCCTCCAGGCAAGCTTGGAAGCTGCCCGAACTGCACTGCAATTCGGTAGACAGCCGCGGCCACCGAAGACAGACCTTGAAGCGATCGCCGCCGCGGCGGTCTTCGCCACCCGCGCGCGTGCCTATGCCGACCAGGCACGACGATACCTCGCTTCGCTTACGTCCCAGGCGGACAAGCGCGACGAGGTCGTCCCCTCGCTGGTCGGCATGATGCCCAAGGAAGCCCTCGGCATCATCGCCAAGCGGTGGCAAGCGGCGTGGATCGGCGCCAACGCGGCGCCGCCGACCAAAGAGGACGGCGGCCGGATCGCGTCGCAAAACCCTGAGCCCGGAACCAGGCTGGAGAAAGGCTTGACGATTCAGCTTGATGTGTACCCGGCTTACAGACAGCCTGAAGAAGCCAGGGACGAGCCCGCGCCGTCCGAGAGACCTGCCGTGCCGGATCGGCCTGCCGCGCCGTCCGAGAGACCTGCCGCAGCGGATAGGCCTGCCGCGTCGGATAGGCCCGGCGCGCAGCCAGGCCCTCGCCTGGTAGCCCAAGAAGGAGTCTATCGCGGAACGCTCACGGCGCTGTTCCAGAGATCGATGCTCGAAGCGCTCAACGAGAATCCAGGCGCGCGGGCGATGCAGGCCACGTTTCCCAGACTAACCTCCACCGAGATGACGCTCAGAATCGCCAATGATACCGCCACGGTCACTCCGATCACCCTGGTCATGGAGATCCGCATGGGCGGCACGACCAGCCGGCTCACCGAGACGTGGGAGTTCCGCTGCGATCCGATCACCGCCGACGGCAGGCTCGCCGGGCAGTGTTTCGTGAAACCGCCTGCCAATTCCTCCGATTCCAGCCCAGGTATATTCTTCGGCGCGAAGAGGCTTCAATGGGAGGCGACTCGGCAGGACGACGTCTCCACGCTGCGATGCATCTTCACGGCAGAGATGATTCGAGAGTGGGCTGCGCCGTCGGCTGACTCCGAAAGCACCTACGTAAGGAAGTGGTTGCGAAGAGTGGACGACTTGCGGCCCGGCTGGCGGTTGGAACGTGTCAACGAGTGACGCCCGTTTCGTCAACAACGTTTTCTATGGAGACCGAATCATGCGCTGGTCTCTGTCGATCTTGGGGAGCGCCGCGTTGGTCTTCGGCATCTGGGGCTATGCAAACGCAGCCGAGACCCTGGGCAAGGTGATCGCCGTGGAAGGCGATACGATACGCATCGCGATCGAGTCGGGCCCAATTCCCCGCACCGGCGACCCCGTGGAAGTCTACTTCGAACTGGAAGGCGTCGACGCCGTGGCCAAGGTCGCCTCGGGCAAGGTTATGGGCGCGGAGAAGGGACGCGTGACTGCCCGCCTCGACCACGTGCAGGGCAGAGTCCAGCAAGGGATGTCCGTGCGAATCTCCGCGAGCCCGTCGGGCGCGCCAGAGGGGCCCGCCCCTTCCGCCTCGGCCTCGGCAGTCATCACCGGCACGGTCAACAAGATCGAAGAGAAGACGATTCACATTTCCGTCGACTCGGGCGGACCGCCCCAAGTGGGCGACGCGGTCGTCTTCTGCTTCAAGATCCCCGGCACGCAAGACTTCTTGAAATCGGGCGACGGCAAGGTGACCGCCGTCACTGGTGGCCAGATCACTGCGCAACTGGCCGACGGATTCGCCCTGCCGGGCCATTTTGCGAGAATCTCGACCGGCATCGCCGCCACTCGGCCGCCGAAACAGCAGCCCGCCGCCCCCAGTGGGAAGCCGGCCGAGAAGGCCGACCAGGTAGAAAAGGCCCAGATAGCCGCCGTCAAAGCGATCGAGGCGCTCGGGGGCAAGGTTACCCGGCTCAAAGACGGCCGGGTGTTCGTCGTCGACCTGAGCGATACCGAGACGGGGGATGCGGCCCTCGCCAACTTGCAGCCGCTCGTCGACGTGGCGTTCCTGTCTCTTGAGAATACAAAGACAACGGACGAAGGGCTGCGCCATCTCCGCCCACTCGGTCAATTGGAGTGGCTTTCTCTGGGCGGAACGAAGATTTCCGACCAGGGGCTGGTCCATTTGTCCGGCCTTACGCGGCTGGAGGCGCTGATTCTCCGCGATACGGCGATCACGGATCGCGGACTGGCGCATCTTGAGAGTCTCAAAAGGCTGGAACTGCTCGACGTTGGAGGCACGCAGGTCACTCAAAAGGGAGCGGAATCACTCAAAGGCGCACTCGCCGGATTGAAGACGCTGATCGGCGTTGGCATGCCGCACGGGCCTCTGCCCCTCCCGTCGGATGGAACGAAGGAACCGCGGGCGGAGAAACGGTAGGCTCCCGCCATTTTCCGGTCGATCGGCACGGCAGCTTGCTGAACGGCAATCACATCCCACCAAAGCGTTGGAGGCAGCAATCATGAACGGGGCAAGTTCTCTCAAGCCAACCGGCGTCTTTCGAGCGGTGACGCGCTGCCTGCTTCCGCTGCCGTGGGCGCTGGCCGCAATTCTCGCCGGCGCCGGCCTTCCACCGTGCCCGGCTCGCGCGGAGTCCGCCGGCGAACTTGGGAGAGGTCGGCTCTACGCCGTGTTGATCGGAGTTGAGAAATACCAACGGGCCAGTCCCCTGCGTTACACGGTGCGAGACGTTGAGCAACTGGCGGCAACCTTGCGCCAGCGCGGAGGCGTGCCCGAAGAAAACATCCTCCAGATCGTCGACGGGGCATCGAATCCCGCTCTCCAGCCGCTGCGGTCGAACCTGTTGGCGGAGCTACCCCAATGGCTGGCCAAGCCGCTGGCCGAAGATCAAATCCTCGTCTACTTCAGCGGCCACGGCTTTCAAGACGCTGGGGGCCGGCTTTACCTGGCCCCGATCGATTGCGACCCCAAGAATCCTCAAGACACCGGGATCGCGATCCAGTGGCTCCGGGAGCAGATTGCCGGCTGCAAGGCGGGGCTGAAAACGCTGATCATCGACGCCTGCCACGCAGGAACCGAAAAGGGGGAAGAGGGGCCGTCCTCCGTCACCGCCAAGGATTTGGGGGAGGTGTTCCGCGATCTTGGGGGCGTGGTGACCATCGCCAGTTCGACCGCCGGGCAGAAGAGCCAAATCTGGGAGGCCAAGCAGCAGTCCCTTTTCAGCTACTGGCTGAATCAAGGTTTGAAGGGCCATGCCGACGGCGACGGCGACGGCGAAGTGACGATCGACGAGCTATACGGATACGTTCATCGGCGCGTTACCCAGACGGCCGACGCATTCTTCCCCCGCCCGCAGACCCCCGTGCGGATCGTGCGTTCCGGGACCCTGGGTGTTCCGGCCGTCCTGCGACTGTCGCCACAGACGCTCAACCAGGTTCTCGCCGACGTGGGGGAGCAACTGGCGTGGGCCGTGGAGGAGCGCCGCCTTGCCAAGGTCGGCGTCCTGGAGTTCACCAACGATACGCGACTCGGCGAGCTGCTCGGCGCCGATTTCGGCCTCCTCGGACGCTGCTGCGCAGCGAAGCTGGAGCAACAACTGGTCGACCTCAGCGCCGACAAGTACGGCGTCGTCAACCGCCGCCGCCTGCAATCCGCGCTGGAGGATGAGGAATTCTCGCTTGCCGACGTGGGTTCCCCGGAAGCCCTCCGCCGTCTTTCCGAGACAGCCGGCGGGATGCAGGCGCTGGTGCTCGGGACTCTCCGCAACCGCACCGGCCGGACGATCCACATCCACTGCGAACTGCTGCGGACCGACAGCGAGGAGTTGGCCGGCTCGGCGGGCGGGGCGGCGCTGCTCAACGAATCGGAATGGGCGATGATCGGCCGGAGCGTTCGCGTCACGCCCGGCGACCGGCGGCCGGTGCTCCCCGATTCTCCAGAAGCGGGCCGCCCCGAAACCGACGGCGTGATCGCACGGCTTGACGAGCGCGCCAAAGGGCCCCATCCGCTCCTGGACCCCGCCTTTCCCTACGGCGTGAGAATCCAGGTCGGGGGCAAGGAGCGGAAGTGTGTCTTTCGAGGAAATGACTGCTTCGTGGCCCTTCAAAAAGGCGAGACCTACGAAGTCTGGATCGAGAACAAAAGCGGCCAACCGACCTTGATGCGCCTGCTTGTCGACGGGCTGAACACCTTGCCCGAGAAGCTGCTCGATAAGGGGGTCCTGACATACGCGATCGCCGCGCCCGTGAGCCTCGACGAGGCCCGTCCCTGGTTGCTCGACCCCGAGCAGTCCGCGGTGAACGCGGTCCGCGGCTTCGTTACCAAAACCGGCGTGGAGGGCGAATTGCGCGAGTTCACCATAGTCGACGCGGCCGACTCGCTGGCGGCTCGCCAGCGCTTCACCGAGCAGATCGGCGTGATCACGGCGGCCTTCTATGCGCCGGCGAAGGATGCGCGGGGCATCGGCACCGCCGCCGGCCGCGAGCGCGCCGAGAATCTCGACGAACGCTCGGGGTTCGAAGTGGGAAACCTGCTCGGCGTGGTGCACATTCGTTACGTCGAACCCGGCGCGCTGGCAGACTGACTGGCGCCGCAGGAATCAGCCGGGCTCTTGCCGCGCAAAAAAAACCGGCGGCTCGAGCTTGATGATCGAGCCGCCGGCGGTGAATCAACCAAGCCCCTCCGCTACGTCGTTGCGAAGAGAGGCGGTTTTACTTCCGGCACTAGGCCTTCGGGGCGGGCGCCGGGGCGGGCGCCGGGGCGGGCGCCGGGGCGGGCGCCGGGCCCTCTTCGATGGCGGGCTGATCGGCGGCGCCGCAGCCGCAATCGGAACCGCAGCCAAGACCACAGGTCGGGCGGCAGCAGGTCGGAACCGGGCAGCAAACCTGGACCGGAACCTGTTTGCACACCACGCGAGGCACGCAGCGGGTCACCGTATAGGGAACCTGCTTGGCAACCATCCGCACGCAGTGAACCGTCTTGGTGCACTCAACCGGCTTGCAGACCGTGTAAGGAACCTGCTTAACGTATTTTTCCGCCACCATGCGGCAGACGCGGTAGCAGACTTCCTTCTCGCGGACTTCCTTGACCATCCGGCAAACCTGGTAGGTGCAGGTCTTCACCCGCTGCTCCGGCACCATCTTGCAGACCTGGTAGGTGCAAGTCCGCTGCTCCGGCACCATCTTGCAGACCTTGTACGTGCAAGTCCGCTGCTCCGGCACCATCCGGCAGACCTTGTACGTGCAGACCTTCACGCGCTGCTCGGGCACCATCTTGCAGACCTGGTAGGTGCAAGTCCGCTGCTCCGGCACCATCCGGCAGACCTTGTACGTGCAGACCTTCACGCGCTGCTCGGGCACCATCTTGCAGACCTGATAGGTGCAAGTCCGCTGCTCGGGAACCATCGTGCAGACCTTATACGTGCAGGTCCGCTGCTCCGGCACCATCCGGCAGACCTGGTAGGTGCAGGTCTTCACCCGCTGCTCGGGCACCATCTTGCAGACCTGGTAGGTGCAGGTCCGCTGCTCGGGAACCATCCGGCAGACCTTGTACGGGACCTTCTTGACGCAGGTCTCGCGGACGTACTTGACGCACTGGATTTGCTTCTCGCAAATCTCCGGCACCCAGACCCGCTTGCAGACCTTGATCGGCGGGCACTGCACCTGGACCTGCTTGCACTCGCCCGGCACGTACACGCTGCGGCAACTGAGCGGATCCAAGTCCCAGCAGCCGGGCTCTTGGACGCACTTGGTGATCACCGGGCCAGGCTTTTCGCAAACCTGGGTCTCCCAGCGACCGGTCTTGCACTGGATCGTCTTGGTATAATGAACCGGCTTGCAGACCGTGTAGCAGACCTCCTTTTCGCAGGTCTCCCAGACCGGCTTGCAGACCGTGTAGGTTCGCTCGCGGGTCTCCCACACCGGCTTGCAGACCGTGTAGCAGATTTCCTTCGAGCAGGTTTCCCAGACCGGCTTGCAGACCGTGTAGGTTCGTTCGCGAGTTTCCCAGACCGGCTTGCAGACCGTGTAGGGAATCTCCTTCGTGCAGGTTTCCCAGACCGGCTTGCAGACCGTGTAGGTTCGCTCGCGGGTCTCCCAGACCGGCTTGCAGACGGTGTAGGTTCGCTCGCGGGTCTCCCACACCGGCTTGCAGACCGTGTAGCAGATGTCCTTCGAGCAGGTTTCCCACACCGGTTTGCAGACGGTGTACTGGACGGTTTTCTTGCAGGTTTCCCAGACCGGCTTGCAGACCGTGTACTCGACCTGGCGGTAGCAGGTCTCGGCAACCATCTTCGTGTAATTGATCGTCCTGGGCTCAACGATGCGCTCGTAGCACGTCTTGTAGCATGTATATTGCTGCTTCTCGTAGACGACCTCCCGGCACGTCTTCATGACGGTCGAGCACTGCTGCTTGCAGGACATGTAGTCCTGGCAGCCGGTGGCTCTACACCGCCAATATCTCGCCGCGCCGCAGTAACCGGCGTCGGCTGAGCTCGCCGTGATTGCCGCCAGGAGCAAGGCGACCACGGGCACCCCTAGGAACCTTCTCATCCTATGCCTCCTTCAAAGACACACAACTCATTCTGGGCCTGGTTGGGCGGATAGACCGCCTTTACAATATTCGGACACTCCAGACGACGCACATTAACCACAACTCCAAAAACCCCCACTCTGCTCACGCATCTAGTGCGCCATAACTGGTCCATACGGCACCGCACAAGACTCACGTCCTGCGTATTGCCGTCAAAACGGGGTAAAAACACAGAATACTACCCCTGGAAAAACTGCGGCCGTGGAAGAAACCTCGGCAGCTTGGTTAAACGTATCGTGTTGATTTGGCTGTAACGGTACAAGAAATGGCCGCTCCCGGAGAAAACCGGCCGTATTTCACCGTTTTTGCGACTTGTGAGGTTTGTGCGACCGACCGATGAGCTTGACCGGGCAACTTCGACCGTGATTGCGGTTTGTGCGGTCTGCGCAACCGACCTTTGGGGTCAATCGAGCGTCCAGCGACGCTCGCCGGCCGCGTTCCCCCGCACGCAGCTTGACCGCCGACGGATTGCGACCTGGGCAGGTCGAGAGAGACGGATGACGGCGATCGGCCGGGGCTGAATGTCCAACAATCGCGCTGGACTTTCCCCTGGCTCGCGGAGGGTACAGGGCGTGCGCACCCAACCCGGTCGAACGGCCGCCCTTGCCCCCCGAACCGAACAACTCAACACGGCCGGAACGGCAGCGCCGCCCCACCGATCGCCAACCGCGGGGTGAGCCGGCGAGTCTGGAGACCGATCCTACTGACCGCCGGCCGCGTGGGCTTGGCCGGGCTGGCAATGCCAACTGACCTGGAAGACACGAATGTGGACCGGCGGCGAGGGGTCCACTTGCCGAAAGTGGATTAACCCAATAAAGTACAGAGGTTGCGTGCGCTGGACTTGACTCGATCGGTTCGGTGTTAATGCGTTACCCGGTGGTGTAATTGGCAACACAAGGGATTTTGGTTCCCTCGTTCAAGGTTCGAGTCCTTGCCGGGTAGCTTGTCTAAGTCAATAGAAAAGCGGCACTTGCGATGATTTTGCAGGTGCCGCTTTTGTGTTCTTCGGGCGGATTTCCGCGAGACAGCGGACGATATCCCCTGATCGGACACAATTGACCACCCCCCGAGAACCTGATAGCATAGACGGCTTATCGCGCTGAACGGTCCAGCGCGGCATGTGGACTTGATTACGGACCGACACACAACACGAACGCCGGACGCCCGCGTCGCTGGGGGCATGGCACCCGCCGGCAGGGGCAAGAGCCGGTGTGCCTTGTCTAGGAGAATTGTTCCGTGGCAACCGTTCTGGTCAAGCAACTGATCGAGGCAGGCGTTCACTTTGGACACCGCGCCAGCCGCTGGAATCCGAAAATGCGACCTTACATATATGGTCGCCGGAATTTGATCCACGTGATCGACGTTCGGGAGACGATCCGAGGGCTCTTGCGGGCGAGGAAATACATACAGAACGTGGTCGAGGCCGGCAGCCTGGTGCTGTTCGTGGGGACCAAGCGGCAGGCGTCCGAGACGATCGAGCAGCAGGCGTTGCGCTGCGGCATGCCGTTTGTCAGCGATCGCTGGCTCGGCGGCACCCTGACCAACTTCCGCACGATCCGCAGCCGCCTTGGCCGCCTGGAAGAGCTGGAAGCCCTGCGTGCGGGCGACGAGCTGGCGACCTATTCGAAGAAGATGCAGTCAGCGCTGAACCGCGAATACCGGAAGATGTACCGCAACTTGAACGGTATCCGCAATCTGAACCGGTTGCCGGAATGCCTCGTTGTCATCGATCCGAAAAAGGAAAAGAACGCCATCCGCGAAGCTCAGAAGTTGGGCATCACGACGATCGCCCTGATCGACACCAACTGCGATCCGGACGAGGTGGACCTTCCCATTCCGGGCAACGACGACAGCATCCGTTCGATTGAACTGATCACGTCTTTCTTGGCTGACGCCGTCGTATCGGCCAAGGCGGCGGCCGGCCACTTGCGGCAGGAAGAGAACGAGGGTGCGAGCGAGCCCGCGACGGTCTAGACAGCGCCAGCCGAAAACCACACGACACAACGAGATGAATTGAGGAGACTGACCGATGGCGGATATCAGTGCGGCGGCAGTCAAGTCGTTGCGCGAGCGCACCGGCTTGCCGATGATGGACTGCAAGAAGGCCCTCCAGGAGGCCAACGGCGACGAGCAGACGGCGATCGATCTGCTCCGCAAGGCCGGCAAGAAGACGATGGACAAGCGCTCGGACCGTGAGACCTCGACCGGCCGCGTGGCGATTTACACCGACATGGACGCGCCGGTGGGAGCGATGATCGAGCTGTTGTGCGAGTCGGCCCCGGTGGCGAACAACGACCAGTTCGTCGCCTTGGCGAACGATCTGGCGCGGCAACTGGCGACCGGGCCCGGCGCGGCCAGCGCCGACGAGCTGCTCGATCAGCCGTCGCCATCGGACGGTTCGACCACCCTGCGGCAGATGTTCGACGACCTGAATAATCGGATTCGCGAGGTATTTCGCCTCAGGCGGATCATCCGGATCGACGCCCCTTGCGGCGGCTACGTGCACCACAACGGCGGCGTGGGCGTCCTCCTGGAGGTCGAAGGGGACAACGCCGAGTTGGCCAAGGACATTTGCATGCACGTGGCCGCGATGCGCCCCCTGGTCGTGTCGATCGAGGAACTCAATCCGGAGCTGGTCGACAAGGAGCGGGAGATTCTCGCTGAAGCGGCTCGCAAGGAGGGCAAGCCGGAGAAGATCATCGATAAGATGGTCGAGGGGCGGCTGCGGACCTTTTACGAAGAGCGCTGCCTGAACGAACAACCGTTCGTCAAGGACGACAAGCAGACGGTGGGCGAGACGGCCGCGGCGGGTGGCTTGAAGGTCATCCGCTTCGTTCACTGGGAAGTCGGCAGGGAGTAGCGCGATGCCGGAGCAAGCCGTGCCGGGCGGCCGGCGATACAACCGCGTGATCTTGAAGATTTCCGGCGAGGGGTTTTGCCAGGCCGGTGAGCGGGGCATCTCGATGGCTGCCGTCGTTCATCTCGCCGAGCAGACCCGCCGCGCCGCCGAGCACGGCGCGCAGATCGCGATCGTGATGGGCGGCGGCAACATCCTCCGCGGCGCCCAGTTCACCTCCGGCAACGCGCACATCCACGAGGCCACGGCCCATTACATGGGGATGCTGGCCACGGTGATGAACGGGCTGGCGCTTCAGGACGCGTTGGAGTCGCTCGGCTGCGACACCCGGTTGATGACGGCGATTCGCATGGAGGGCGTTGCGGAGCCTTACATCCGGCGCCGCGCGCGGCGGCACCTGGAAAAGGGGCGGATCGTCCTGCTGGCCGCGGGGACCGGCAGCCCCTTCGTCACGACGGACACCGCCGCCGCCCAGCGGGCGCTGGAACTCGACGCCGATGTGTTGCTGAAGGCCACGCGCGTGGACGGGGTGTTCAGCGACGATCCGGAGAAAAACCCGCATGCCGTGCTTTACGGCGAGCTGACGTACGCGGACGTGCTGCGGCAGAATCTCCGCGTGATGGATCCCGAGGCGATCGCCAAGTGCATGCAGTACGCAATGCCGATCATGGTTTTCAACTTCAAGAAGCAAGGCAACATCGAGAAGGCCGTGCGCGGGGAGCGCGTCGGCACGCTGGTCGCGCCGAACAAGCCCGAGGCCTGATGGAACCATTTTCGGGGTTCGGCTCCGAGAACGAGGGCCCGCCAAATGAGCGAAGAAGAGATCCTGTTGGACGTGGAAGAACGCATGGAGAAGGCGGTCGCCAAGCTGAAGGCCGACCTGGCGGGGATTCGCACGGGCCGAGCCAATCCCGGCCTGGTCGATTCGCTCCGCGTGGAGGTTTACGGGTCTCTCTGCCCGCTGAAGCAGCTCGCCGCCGTGGCCTGCCCGGAGCCGAACCAGATCGTGATCCGGCCCTTTGATCCGACGACCTTGAAGGACATCGAGAAGGCGATCCAGGCGAGTGACCTGGGGTTCAATCCCCAGAGCGACGGAAAGTTGATCCGCCTGAACGTGCCGCCCCTTTCGATGGAGGTCCGCCGCAGGATGGTCTCTCGCGTGAAGGACCTCTGCGAGGAGGCGAAGGTGGCGATCCGCAACATCCGCCGCGACGGCAACAGGTCCGCGGACAAGGCCGAGAAGGACAAGGAGCTCTCCGAGGACCAGCGCGACTCGGTGAAAGCGGAGGTCCAGGAGCTGACGAAGACGTACGAAGACCGCGCGGCCGAGCTGGCCAAGGCCCGGGAGAAAGAAGTCCTCGAGAGCTGACCCGCGGGACGGAATTCATCCTGCGGGCGGACAACCGCGGCGAGGGTGGCGTTCTCTCCCTGACGGCCTTGCTCATGCATTCGAGTAGCCAACGATCGCGAACAAGTGGAGAGACAGATGCTCACGGCCATCTTCTTGGTGTGCGCCGTTCTTTTCCTGGTCGCCTTTTTCACGTACGGCCGGTTCCTCGAACGGCGGCTGGGCATCGACAAGAATCGGCCCACGCCGAGCCACACGGACTACGACGGGGTGGATCGAGTGCCGGCGCACCCCGCCGTGCTGTTTGGACATCATTTCTCGTCCATTGCCGGCGCCGGGCCGATCGTCGGTCCGATCATCGCGGCGGTCGCCTTTGGCTGGGCGGTGCCACTGGTATGGGTGCTCCTCGGGGCCATCTTCATCGGCGGCGCTCATGATTTCGCCGCGCTGACGGCCTCGGTCCGCAACCGGGCGCGATCGATCGCCGACATCGCCCGCGAGTCCATGTCGCCGCTGGCGTACCGGCTGCTGCTGGTTTTCATGTGGCTGGCCCTGGTTTATGTGCTGACCGTGTTCACGGACCTGACCGCGACGACGTTTGTGGAGGACGGTGGCGTTGCTACGTCGTCCTGGCTGTTCGTCGCGTTGGCGATTTGCTTTGGCCTTTCCGTCTACCGTTTCAAGATTCCAGTCGTGTTGTCGACGTTGATCTTCGTACCGCTCGTGTTCCTGGCCACGTGGGTCGGCCAGTTGATACCGATCGACTCGAGTTGGACGACGACGACGCTGGGGCTGGCTCCGGTCAAGAGCTGGTCGTTGGTGCTGATCGCGTACTGCTTCGTGGCCTCGGTGACGCCAGTTTGGATCCTGTTGCAGCCGCGCGACTATCTGTCGTCGTTCCTGCTGTACGCTTCCATGCTGTTGGGGCTGGTCGGCATCGTCTTCGGCCGGTTTGACGTGCAGTTTCCGGCCTTTGTCACTTGGGACGCGGCCGGCGTCGGCCCGCTGTTTCCCATCTTGTTTATCACGGTGGCGTGCGGCGCGTGTTCCGGGTTCCATTCGTTGGTGGCGTCCGGTACGTCCTCCAAGCAACTGGACAAGGAAAGTCATGCGCGAACCGTGGGATACGGCGCGATGCTCGTCGAGGGCCTGGTGGCGGTGATCGCGCTGGCGACCGTCATGATGCTGGCGTCCGATGATCCGTTGCGCGGCAAACCGCCGTTGACGGTCTACGGGACCGGCATCAGCCGCTTTGCCGCCGTGATCGGGATTCCGGAGAAGTTGGGTTTCTCGTTCGGCCTGCTGGCGTTGTCGACCTTCATCCTGACGACGCTGGATACAGCGACGCGTCTGGGCCGGTACATTTTCGAGGAGTTCTTCCAGTTGCGCCCCGGTCCCGCGCGGTACGGTGCGACGCTGGCGACTTTGGCGCTACCGACGCTGTTCGCGCTGGTCAATTTGAAGGACGCCTCGGGCCAGCCGATCCCGGCGTGGAAGGCGATCTGGCCGGTGTTCGGGGCGACCAACCAACTGCTGGCGGGTTTGACGTTCGTCGTGTTGGCCGTGTGGCTGCGGAGGACGTCGCGAAAGACGGGGTTCATCTGGGGGCCCTTGGCCTTTATGACGGCGGCCACGCTGTATGCGCTGGTTCTGCTGATCCAGCAGTACGGCCTGTCGCTGATCGGCGTCATCGCCGTCGTCTTGCTGGCGTTGGCCATCCTGCTGATCGTGGAAGCCGTCCGCACGAATCTGCTGCGATCCGCGGGGGCCGAGGGCAGGGGGGAAGTCGGGCCGCATCCGCCGGCCTAGTCAGGCATCCGTGACGGTCTGGCGGAGCGTGACTCCGCCTGGGTCTCACGACTTGAAGAGTTCGCACTCCCCGCGCTGTTCTTCGCAGCGTCCAGCGGAGATTCAGCCGTCTTCGGGGGCCACAGCAGCGAGGCTGCGGCGGCGGCGCCGATGCACAGTGCAATGACCCCCAGCGAAACGGCAATGGGCACTTTGTAGAAGTCCACCAGCATCATCTTGACGCCCACGAAGGCCAGCACCGCCGCCAAGCCGGTCTTCAAGTAGGAGAGCTTCCCGATCGCCCCGGCCAGCAGGAAGAACAGCGCCCGCAGGCCGAGGATGGCGAAGATATTCGACGTGTAGACGATGAACGGATCGCGCGTGACCGCGAAGATCGCCGGGATCGAATCCACGGCAAACACGACGTCCGTGGCCTCGATTGTCACCAGCACCAACAGCAGCGGCGTGGCGAGCCAACGCCCCCCTTCGGAAATCAGGAACCTCGGTCCGCGGTACTCCGCGATGGCCGGAACGAAGCGCCGGAACAGCCGCACCACCACGTTGCGCTCCGGATGCACTGTTTCATCGCGATGGACCAGCAACTTCACGGCCGTGATCAGCAGGATGCCGCCGAAAACGTAGATCGTCCAGTGAAACGCCTCCAACAGCGCGGCGCCAAGCAGGATGAACACCGCCCGCATGATCAGGGCCCCCAGGATGCCATAGAACAGCACTCGGTGCTGATAAGCCGCCGGCACGGCGAAGTACGAGAAAATGACCAGGAAGACGAAAATGTTGTCCACCGAGAGCGACTTCTCGATCAGATAGCCCGCCAAGAATTCCAGGGCGGGCTGTGCGCCGGCATAGAAGAAGATGCCCAGGTTAAACACCAACGCGAGCGCAATCCAAAAAACGCTCCAGCCCAGCGCTTCGCGCCAGCCCACCGCGTGCGCCTGGCGATGAAAGACCCCGAGGTCGAGCGCCAGCATCACCAGGACAAACGCCGTGAAGCCGCACCACAGGACCGGCGATCCCAGGCTCTCCATTTTCCACCTTTCTCCGGTGTTGCCTTCCAAGTTTTTCAGCGAGTATTGCCTTAGGGCGTGAGGGCAACTCTCGGATCTTGCTAAGGAGGTGGTGCCGAACGAACCGGCCCCCCGTGGCTCAAGCCCGCAACGCGGCTGTCGACGCCAGACCGCTCCTCGCCGCCACAACGCCGGCACAACTGGCGGGTGAGATGGTCACTTCAGCTTTTCCGGCACGTATTCGTGCCCGCGGTCGCGGAGGACCTTCATCTCGATGATTTTCTCCGGTTCGGTGCCACCGTCTTCCTCGGGATCGCGCCGCTGGATCTTGGCGAGTTGGTCGATGCCTTCGACCACCCGTCCGAAAACCGTGTGCCGCCCGTCGAGCGACTGCGTCGGCACGAAGGTCAGAAAGAACTGGGAGCCGCCGGTGTCGGGCCCGGCATGCGCCATGCTCAGCGAGCCGCGAAAGTGCTTGCGATGGTCGTCGCGGACGCATTCGCAGGCGATCTTGTAGCCGGGGCCTCCGGTGCCGGTTCCGGTGGGGCAGCCTCCCTGGGCCATGAATCCAGGCAGTACCCGGTGGAATGTCAGCCCGTTGTAGAAGCCTTTCTTGACCAGCGAGATGAAGTTCGCCACCGTGTTGGGGGCTTGATTCTCGAAAAGCTCCAGGACGATGTCGCCGTGCTTCGTTTTCAGCAGCACGCGCGGCAGATCGTCGGCCTTGGCTTCCGCCTCGCGGATTTTCTGCTCTTTGGGCCATTCCACTTTGTAGTAGGGAATCTGCTCGAGGTTCTGCCTGGCCGTCTTCTCCAACTCACCGGCAGAACTCGCCTCTTTCAGATACTTCTCCGCCGCGTCAAAATCGCCGGCGGCGAACGCCGCCTTGCCCGCCAGTTCGAGAATTCCCTTCGCGGGAACCTTGTTTTCGATCAGCGGCCGGGCGATTTCCAGCGCTTTCTCATAGTCGTCCGCTTGGCAGCCCCACGAGACGATCCCGACGAGGAATTGGGCGATCTGCAAATCGGCGTTGGGCGCCTCCTTGTAGGCCTCGATCGCCGCCGCGACGAGCTTGTCCTGCATGGCATTGCCCTGGGCGATCAGCTCGTCGTAGCGCTTGGAAATCTCCACGCGGCGGTCGACGCCCGCCGTCTTGTATTCCAATTGGAGGTCGCGCATCTCGCGGAGGATCTTTTTCCATGGTCCGAACAATTCCTGGAAGGCCGCCGCCTTGGGACCGGCGGCCGCGGTGGCGGGGCTCGCCGAGCCGGCCGCTTCCGCCGCGCGGGCCGAGGCAGGAACACCGATCACCAGCACGGCAGCCACAATCGCCGCAAACATGCGATTCATATTCCACTCCTTGAGAAATGTAATGTATTGTCGCGATCTGATACAAAGCGAGCGATGGACAGAGGCCCAACCCACTCGTTTGAGGCATTTAGAGAACCCTGTTCCTGTCCGAAAGACGTTCAATAAAGTACCATACAGGTCGTCTTTTGTCGCGGGGGCGCGCCGAGGCGGATTCTCCAAGACTCCACGGAGCCGCGGCAAATGGCTTGGCGACCGTTGTTGCCTGGCCATCGCGTCTCTCCGGGATTTCCTGGACAGTTTACTCCCGCCGCGCTCGCTGAAAGGCACAACGAATGGCCAGACGGGTCGGCCCGAAAAGAAATCGAACAGGCGAGTCATCGCGAAGCGGCCGCGTCGCACCGGTCGGGCTGCGAATTGTGGGCGGTCGATATCGCGGGCGGAAGCTCTCCTACGGTGGGGACCTCCGGGTGCGGCCAATGAAGGACCGGACGCGGGAGGCCGTTTTCAACCTGCTGGGGCCGGCAATTCGCGGGATGCGCGTGTACGACCTGTTCGCCGGCACGGGTGCGATGGCATTGGAGGCGCTCAGCCGCGGGGCGGCCGGCGCCGTGCTCGTCGAACGGCACATCCCCACCGCGAAGGTGATCCGGGAGAACATCGCGACGCTCGGCGCGGCGGAACTCTGTGAAGTCATTACGGCGGATGTTTTTCGCCGGTTCGCCAATCCGCCGGCCGCGGGCGAGCAACCGTGGCTGGTGTTCTGCTGCCCGCCCTACGACTTTTTCGTCGATCGCCGGGCTGAGACCCTGCACCTGGTCCGCGCCTTCTGGGATGCCGCGCCGGCGCGAAGCGCGATCGTCGTCGAATCGGACGACCGGTTCGACCACAAAGACCTGCCCGAAACGGGAAACTGGGACACGCGGCAATACCCCCCAGCGATAGTGGGGATTCTTTGGAAGCCCGGCCCCGAAGCTTCGATCGAGCCGTGTTCTTGAACTGGTGATGTCGTTCTCTAGCTGAGAATGCCGGGCCAATGGTGCGGTTTTTTCGGGACATGACCCGGCCGGGTGATCCGGCGCTGCATTTTTGCCCTAGGATACGTGGCAAATAGTCCCCATGTTGCCAAAATACATG